>JAGQIT010001224.1:0-1821 GCA_020431135.1 Myxococcales bacterium
CGTAGATGTCGCGCACCTGGGCGATCCGGTCGCCGGCGGCGACGCGGTCGCAGAGCTCCGGGAAGACCTCGAGGACGCCGCCGCGGTCGGTGTAGATCCAGTAGCTCCGCCCGCACTGCACCGTCTCCCACGGCGGCCGCGTCGCCATCGGGCTGCCCTCGCTCTCGTCCGGGTCGATCATCCCGAGCCCCGCCATCACCCGCTGGAGGCCGAGCACCGTCCACCAGACGAGCGAGTCCTGGATCCGCTGCGGGTTGCCGATCTCGACGGTGATCGCCTTGACCCCGTGGTCCATCGCCGCGTCGCGCAGCGTCCCCTCGGCGCCGCGGTTGTGCAGGAGGATCTGCGGGAAGAAGCGCGTCGCCATCGCCCGCGAGTCGGCGTCGTCGAGGTCGGCGCGGATGTAGAGCGAGTTGATCCGGCCGAAGCTCGCCGTGTGCAGGTCGACGAGCATGTCGAGGCCCTTGATCGCCCGCTCGAGGAAGCGCGCCGCGAAGACCTCGGCGTTGGTGCCCCCCTCCTTGCCCGGGAAGATCCGGTTGAGGTCGCCGTCGACGAAGCGCCGCTCGTTGCGGTGGTAGCCCGGGACGTTGACCACCGGCACCGCGACCACCGACCCGCGCAGGGCGCCGACGTCGAGGCGCTGGAGGAGGCGGTGGATCGCCGGGATCCCGTTGAGCTCGTTGCCGTGGACCGCCGCGGTGATCCCGAGCACCGGCCCCGGCTCGCGGCCGCGGACGATGATCGCCGGGACGAGGATGTCGCGGCCGAGGCCGTCGCCGACGGTCTCGAGGGCGACGTGGGTGCGCTGACCGAGCGGGAACGAGTCGACCTTGAGGCTGCGGACGACGGCGGGGTGTGAGGTGGACATCGCCTGTCGGATAGCACAGCCGCGATCGCCCGGCACCGCCGACCGCACCGCCGCCGATCGCCCGGATACTCACGTATACTCGGGGCGGTGAGCATCCCGAAGCGAGGCTCGCGGACGCTCGTGGTCGACGACGTCCGCTACCGCTGGCGCCTCCGCGGGCGGCCGACCGCGGCCCAGCGCAGCGGGGACACGCCGCTGATCGTGGCCATCGCCGCCGCCGAGGGCGACGGGCCGGCGCTCGTCGTCCGTCAGCTCGTACACCCCGCGGCGGCGCGCGTCCGCAACCACTACACGCGGGCCGTGACCCCGGCGGAGGTCGCGGGCTACGTCCGCCAGGGGCTCGCCGCCGGCTGGCGGCCGCTCGAGCCGGGCCCGCAGTTCGACCTCGAGCCGCTGCTCATCCCGGTGAGCCCGCGGGCGCCGCGGATCTACCCGCCCGGCCTCGCGCCGCCCTCCTCCCTGGAGCTCGCCGCCCTCGCCCGCGAGCGCGCGACCGGCCGCGTCCCCTACGACACCCTGCGGGTGAGCGACGGCGACCCGCGGGTCTACGGCGGCCTCCTGGAGATCAACGGCCGCAACCTCATCGACCTCGTCCGCGAGGTCGAGCGCCCGCTCATGGCCGCCGAGGTCGCGGAGCGCCGCGCCGCCGGCGAGGACCTCCCGACGACGACCGACTTCTCCCGGCAGTACTGCTGCCGATTCTCCAGCCACTACCGCCTGCCCTCGCGCCTCCTCCTCGGCGAGCCGCCCCCGCACCCCGTCGACGCCTTCGCCCTCGACCCGGAGGACCCGGCGCGGCGCAAGTCCGCGCTCCTCGTGTGCTCCTGCGGCTTCGACGAGTGCTGGTTCGTGCTGGCGACGATCGACGTCCTCGACGACGCGGTGATCTGGTCGGACTTCGAGCAGTTTCACCGCAATTGGGTCTACGACCTCGGGCCCTTCGTCTTTGA
>JAGQIT010001224.1:1979-2983 GCA_020431135.1 Myxococcales bacterium
GAACTATCGACATAGGCGACCCGCGAGCGCGCGTCAGAAGCGGCCGTGCAGCGACAACCCGAACGACGAGCGGCCGGCGAAGGGCGTCGCCCCGAGCTCGCGGACCGACACATAGCGGCTGTGGTGGCGCTTGTAGGCGAGGCCGCTCGACAGCATCGCCGCGCCGGTGATCGTCATCGCGCCGCTCCCCTGCAGCGTCAGGATGTCGTAGGCGAGGAGGCAGTTGAGGGTCGCGCAGCCCGGTCGATTGCCGATGAGCCCGAGGCGCGAGCTCCCCCACAGGAAGACCCCGCCGCCGACGAGCGAGCCGCCGATCACGCGAAATAGCCAGGCCCGGCGGCTGCGGTCGCGGCGATGGACGAAGGCGTCGTCGTAGGCGTTGGAGCGCCCGCGGGCGAGGCCGCCGGCGCCTGCGAGGCCGACCGAGGCGCCGAGGTAGAGCGGCGTCTGCATCCGCATCGTCAGCGCCGGTCCGGCCGCGCCGACGCAGGCGAGGCCGAAGAGCGCCGCGCCGGCCGCGAGCTGCGTGCCCTCCTCGATCGGGATCTCCTGACCGTCGAAGGTCTTCAGCGTCATGATGTTCTCCTGGGCGACGCCGCAGGTCCCTCCGAGCAGCGAGTAGGAGATCGCCTGCTGGACGAGGCCGACCCCGGCGACCAGCGCCGAGGTGACCATCAAGCCAGTGCCGCGGTAGGCCGGCCCCTCGACCCAGCCCGAGATCTTCTTCGGGTTCGGCGCAGCGCCGACGGACGCCGCGGGGCCCGTCACGGGAGCCTGCGCCGCCGATCCCTCGCCAGCCGCGTCGCCGCTGCCGCCGTCGACCCCGCCGCCGGCCGCGAGCTCATCCGGCGCGGCCTCACCGGGGACCGCGGACGTCGACGCCTCCGCGTCGTCCGCCTCCGCGCCCGCGCCCGCGCCCACGCCCGCGCCCGCGCCCGCGCCCGCAAAAGGATCGCTGAGCGCCCCAGACCCCGACGCCGGGCTCTCCTCCGGGTCCTGAGCGG
>JAGQIT010001225.1 GCA_020431135.1 Myxococcales bacterium
CCGCAGCGCGGCCCCGACGACGCCCTCGTGACGATCGTCGAGTTCTCGGACTTCCAGTGCCCCTACTGCGCCAAGGCGGTCGAGCCGCTCGAGGACGCGGCCGACGCCTTCGGCGACGACGTCCGGGTGATCTTCAAGCACTACCCGCTGCCCGGTCACCAGAAGGCGGTCCCGGCGGCGAAGATGTCCTGGGCCGCGCACCAGCAGGGCAAGTTCTGGGAGGTCCACGACTGGCTCTTCGAGAATAAGGCGAGCCTCGAGAACCTCGACGCCTTCGCCGGGAAGCTCGGCCTCGACGTCCAGCGCCTCAAGGACGACGCCGACAGCGAGGCCGCGACCAAGGCGATCGACGACGATCACGAGGCCGGCGGCAAGGCGGGCGCCGGCGGCACGCCCTACTTCGTGGTCAACGGCCACAACTACAGCGGCGCGCGCAACAGCGGCAGCTGGCGGCGGATCATCAAGCACGAGCTCGAGGTCGCCGAGGGGCTCGTCGACGACGGCGTCGCCCGCGGCGAGGTCTACAACACGCTGATGAAGGGCGCCCTCGAGGTCTACGGCGACGGGGCCTCGGTCGGCGGCGCGCCGAGCAAGCGGGGCGCCCGGCGCCCGGGCGAGCCGAAGCCCGACTACCACTACCGGGTCGGCGCCGACGACCGCCCGCAGCGCGGCCCCGACGACGCTCTCGTGACGATCGTCGCCTTCTCGGACTTCCAGTGCCCTTACTGCAACAAGGTCAACAAGACGCTCGACTCGCTCGTCGAGGTCTACGGCCAGGACCTGCGGATCGTCTTCCGCAACCGCCCGCTGAACTTCCACCCGCAGGCTCGGCCGGCGGCCAAGGCCGCGCTGGCGGCCCACCGTCAGGGGCAGTTCTGGGCGATGCACGACAAGCTCTTTGACGACCAGAAGGGCCTCAAGGGCGACATCTACCGCAAGTTCGCCGAGGAGCTCGGCCTCGACCTCGAGCGCTTCGACGCCGACTTCGCCGACGACGAGCTCGAGCGGATGATCCGCGAGGACGAGCTCCTCGCCGCCAAGTTCGGGGCCAACGGCACGCCGGCGTTCTTCATCAACGGCCGCTTCCTCAACGGCGCCCAGCCGATCAACGCCTTCAAGGCGATCATCGACGAGGAGCTCGCGGACGCCAAGAAGCTCGTCGACGGCGGCACGCCGCGGTCGGAGGTCTTCGCCGCGATCCTGGCCGACGCCAAGACCGAGGTCGAGAAGTAGGATGGCGGAGGCGGCAAAGGGCGACGAGGGGCTGCGGATCTCGGGCCTCGGCGTGATCGCCCTCGCGGTGTTCACCCTGGTCGGCGGCGGGCTCATCTTCGGCTTCGCCAGCTCGCTGTGGCCGGCGCTCGAGCGCCAGGGGGAGTCGGCGTGCCGCCCCCTGACGCCCAACGTCCGCGACGTCGCGGCGCCGACCTGGGCGGTCCAGGACCTCAGCGGCGCGCCGGTGCGCCTCGAGGACTTCCGCGGCAAGTTCGTCGTCCTCAACTTCTGGGCGACGTGGTGCGAGCCGTGCATCGGCGAGTGGCCGCAGATCGACCGCCTCGCCGAGCGCTTCGCCGATCGCGACGACGTCGTCGTCCTCGCGATCAGCATCGACAAGGCCCGCGAGGACATCGCCCCCTTCCTCGAGCGGATGTCGCTCTCCGGGACCTCGGCCACGGTGCTCTGGGATCCGGAGCAGACGATCAACAAGGCCTACGGCTCCGAGAAGATCCCGGACACGTACTTCATCGACCGCGACGGTCAGCTGATCCACCAGTACGTGAACGTCCGCGACTGGGGGAAGCCGGCCGCCTACCGCTGCGTCGCGTCGATGGCCGGCGGCTAGGAGCCCGTGCTGCAGGTCGGCGCGCCTCGCCGACGCTCTCGGCTCCGACGAAGCTCGCGGTACGCCGCGGGGCCGCGGCGCTTCGGCGCAGTCGACCGCGCTGACGACTGCGCCGAGAGCACGCGCCGATTGCGTGACAGCCTCCGC
>JAGQIT010000103.1 GCA_020431135.1 Myxococcales bacterium
ACGATGCTCGGCGTCATCATCGGCGTCGGCGCGGTCGTCGCCATGCTTGGCCTCGGTGAAGGCGCGCGCGACGCGATCGAGCGCAACATCGGCTCCCTCGGCTCGGACCTGCTCATCGTACGCCCCGGCGCCGACACCCGCGGGCCCGTGCGCTCCGGCACGGTCGACACATTGACCCGCGAGGACGCCGAAGCGCTCACCTCCCTGCCAGGAGTGCTGCGTGTCGCGCCGCTCGCCGGGGGCGCCGCGCAGGCGAAATTCCTCGCGGCCAACGTCTCGGCGAGCATCGTGGGCACGACGCCGGCCTTCCTCCGGCTACGCAACATCACCGTCGCCGAGGGCCAGCCCTTCAACGACACCGAGGCGCAGAGCCGCAGGCGGGTCGCGCTCCTCGGGGCCAACGTCGCGGATGAGCTCTTCGGGGGCCTCGACCCGGTGGACGAGCGCATCCAGATCCGCGGCATCACGTTCCACGTGCTCGGGGTGCTCACGGCCAAGGGCGAGTCCCTCGGGAGTCCCGACGACCAGATCTTCATCCCGGTGACGACCGCGCAGAGCGTCCTCTTCGGGCAGAACTATCTCGACTCCATCTACGTCCAGGCGACCAACCGCGACGTGCTGAAGGGCCTCGAAAAGGACATGGAGCGCACGCTGCGGGTGCGACACCGCATCCGCCCGGGCGACGAAGATGACTTCCACATTCGTTCGCTCCAAGACATGGTCCAGGCGGTCAACCAGGTCACGAGCACCCTCACCGCCCTGCTCGGCGGGGTCGCCGCGGTCTCGCTGATCGTCGGCGGCATCGGGATCATGAACATCATGCTCGTGTCGGTGACCGAGCGGACCCGCGAGATCGGCATCCGCATGGCCGTCGGCGCCCGCGCCAGCGACATCCTCCAGCAGTTCCTCCTCGAGGCGATCACCCTCGCGGCGGTCGGCGGCGTGATCGGGATCCTCATCGGCCTAGGCGGCGCCTACGGCCTCGCCCAGGCCTTCGGCCTGCCGATGCGCGTGCCGCTGACCGGCACCGGCGTCGCCTTCGCCTTCGCCGTCGTCGTCGGCGTGCTCTTCGGCGTCTTCCCGGCGCGCAAGGCCGCGCGCCTGCGGCCGATCGAGGCGCTGCGCTTCGAGTAGCGCCGCCGCGGCGCTCTCCTCTCCGCCGCGCGGCCTGCTACGATCGAGCGATGGACGCGCGAGCCGGGCTCACGACGTCGGCGCCGCAGCGGTCGACCTTCGTCACCGTCGTCGCCTGGATCTTCATCGTGTTCTCGGGGATGGCGACGCTGATCTCCGCCCTGCAGAACCTGCTGCTCCAGGGCGGCGCGCTCGCGCGGGGGGACGGGCCGGGGTTCGGCCCGGACGCCTCGGTCACGCTGATCTTCGCGGCGTTCTTCGTCGGCAGCGCCGTGACCCTGGCCGCGTCGATCGGCCTCCTGCGCCGGCGCGCGTGGGCGCGGCCCCTGTTCATAGCGATGCTCGTCCTCTTCATCGTCGCCCAGCTCGGCGGCCTCGCCCTCCAGTACGCCACCCTCGCCGCCTTCGAGGACGTCGCCGCGCCCGACGACTTCACGCGCATGGTCGCGATGATCCAGGTCTTCTCCCTGATCTTCGCCGTCGCGCTCTGCGGAGGCTTCGTGTGGATCATCCGCCGCCTCCTCGACCCCGAGGTCCGCGCGGAGTTCGGCTAGGAGGCGGGGCCTCGCTGCCCAGGCGAGGGCACGAGAACGCCGCGGACGCTTGGTCGCGGGCCCGGCGATCGCCGGGCCCGCTCGGTCCTTCGCCGCGGTCGTCGGCTCACCGCGAGCGGGCTGCCGCCTAGCACTCGAAGCCGCCGACGATGCTGCGCATCGGCACCCGCTCGGTGTGCATCGCCGCGACGCGGCCGCCCTCGAGCGCCCCCGCGGTGTAGACCGCGACGACGTCGAGCTCGCCGACGCACTTGATCACGAGAAAGCCCTTCACGAAGTCAGCGCCGTCGGCGAGCTTGCGGACGAACTCGCAGTCGAGCTCGAGCGCCTGATCCGGCTTGAGGTCGAAGCTGTGGAACTTGGTGATGTTGCCGCCGTGGCCCGGGCTCGCGATCGCCAGCTTGACGCACAGCCGCGCCTCCTTCGTCGACGGGTTGTGGACGTTGACGGCGGTGAAGTAGCGGCCGACGTTGAGCGGGCCCTTCTCCTCCTTGACCACGCCGCAGACGACCTTGGCGGCGTACTCGTGGTGGTGACGGAGGGCGGTGACGGGTTGTGGAGCCATGGCCTGGATGTAGGCTCCGCGCGGCGGGGCAGCCAGCGAACACTTTTCAGCGCTTCGTGCCGAAAAATGCGCGCGCGCTCAGCCGACGCGCCCGACCCTGAAGTAGAGCGGCAAGCGGATCGCCCGCGGCGCGGCGACGTCGGCGTCGACGGCCCAGGCCGCGCGCAGCTCGGCGTCGATCTCCGCCGTCGCCTCGCCGCCGTTTTCGCTGCGGTAGGCGTTGGCCGCCGAGAAGGTCCGCAGCCAGCCGAGCACCTGGTCGATCGACCACTCGAGCTCGATCGCGAAGTCCTCGATATCGATCGCGGGGAACGGAAAGTCGAGCTCGCGGTAGGCCGTGCGGACGTGGCGGAACTGCGTGGCCCAGTAGGGCGCGAGGACCTCCATCGCGTAGCGCTCGATCACCGCGTCGACGGCCGGCGAGCAGCGCAGCTCGGCGGCGTAGGACCAGGCCGCGAGGACAGCCCCCGGGCGGGCGACGCGGCGGACCTCCCTGAAGAAGGCGGGGTGGTCGAGCCAGTGGAGGGCGGCGGCGACGGTGATCAGATCGACGCTCGCGGGCGCGAGGGACGAGGCCTCGGCGCGCTCGCAGCGGAAGTCGATCCGCGGGTGCGCCGGCGCCTGCGAGAGCTGCTCGGCGCTCGGGTCGGTGGCGATGACGCTTGAAAAATGCTCGGCGAGGGCGTGCGCCGCCTGGCCGTTGCCGGTGGCGCAGTCCCAGCAGCGCTCGCGTCCGGGGGCGAGCTCGGCGAGTCTTGCGAAGAGCGCGGCCGGGTAGCGCGGGCGGTGGCGGGCGTAGGCCTCGGCGCCCACGGAGAAGTGATCGGGGAAGTCGCGCTCGGCCATCGCGGCGAGCGTAGCAGGGGGCGGACTCGCCGAGAGGACCCGCGCCCGCGGACGGCAGAGCGGGCTCCTCGGTCGGCGACGGGCCGCGGGCCTACTCGCCGTAGGGGACCCAAATGTTCTTCACATGGGTCGCCTGGCGCAGGAACTCCTCGCCGCGGCCCTGCGCGGGGCTGTGCCAGTCGCGGGTGATCCCGTCGCTGACCCAGGTGCGCTTCATGTTGCCGGTCGACAGGCGCTCGACCTCGCCGGAGCCGGCCTTGTCGCCGAAGTACCAGATCCCGTCGACGTCGTCGTGGGCGGCGAGGACCTTCGTCAGCTCGCCCTTGCGGCCGGTGACGATGTTGATCGCGCCGCCCGGGACGTCCGAGGTGTCGAAGACCTGGTAGAGGTCGGTGGCGAGGAGCGAGCCCTGCTCGGAGGGCACGGCGACGACGTGGTTGCCCATCGCCAGCGCCGGCGCGACGACGGCGACGAACGACAGGAGCGGCGGCCCGTCGGGGCAGACGATCCCCATGACGCCGAGCGGCTCGGGCATCGCCAGGGTGACGTTGCGCAGCGGCGTGTGGTGGACGAGCCCGTCCCACTTGTCGGCGAAGGCCGCGTAGTAGAAGAGGAGCTCGAGGGTCGCCGCGACCTCGCGCTCGGCCGCGTCCATGCCGCAGCCGGTGACGGCGTCGATCCGCGCCGCGAACTCCTCGCCGCGCGGCGC
>JAGQIT010001226.1 GCA_020431135.1 Myxococcales bacterium
GGCGAGGGCGACGAGCTCGGCGAGGCGCGGGTGGGCGCTCGGCTCACCGCCCGTGAGGCGCAGGCGGGCGACGCCAGCCGCCGCGAGCGCGCGGACGAGGTCGGCGAAGCGGTCGACCGCCACGTGCCGACGGTCGCGGCGCGCCGCCTGGACGCAGAAGACGCAGCCGCCGGCGCAGTCGCGGGTGACCTCGACGGTGACCTCAAGGGGGCCGCGCAGGCGACCGCCCTTCGCCGCCGCGTCGGCCGCGATCGCCCGCAGGGGGTCGCGCTCGCGGCCGCGCGTGCGCGCCGCGATCCGCTCAATTCGGGCGCTCGGATCCATGGCCCGTCGGCGTCGCCTTCGCCTCCGTCGGCGTCGACGTCGTCAGGACCTCGGCGTCGACGAGGGAGAGGAGCTCGCGCAGGAGGTCGGCGAGCTCGCCGTACCCCGCGTCGTGATCGCGCCCGTGGCCGACCAGGGCGGCCGCCAGCTCCTCGAGGCTCGCGCCCCCCTCGGCGTCCGCGAGCGCGATGGCGCGGTGCATCCGCCGGCGACCGACGACCAGACGATCGGCGCCGTAGCGGAAGGCGTAGGTCGTCCCGGCGTCGACGTCGGGCTCGAAGCGGACGTGGGTGGCGTCTCGGCGGAAGAACCTCATCGGTGCTCCTCTCGGCGGCGGATCGTCACGAGCCCCGGCGCGCGCTCAGGCGCCTCGCGCTCGGCCTCCCAGACGAAGGCGGGGCAGTTGGTGCAGGACTCGGCGGAGCGCGCCGCGCTGCGTCGCTGCGCCCGCGCCCACAGCTCGGCGAGCGGCGCGTCCGCGAGGTTGCCGACCGCCGTCCCGCGGTGATCGATCGCGAACTGACAGAGGTGGACGTCGCCGAGGATGTCGATCGCGCACGACGAGGTCCCGGCGTGGCAGCCCCCGGGCGCCGGCGCGCGCTCGCTCGGCACGTCGCGGAAGATGTGATCGTGGAGGTGAAAGAAGTTGAGGGCGAGGAAGGGCCTGCCCGGGCGCGTCGCCATCAGCCGCGCGTAGAGGTCGAGGACCTCGTCGATCGCCAGGCAGTCGCTCGCCGGGAGGTGGCTCTTGGGGAAGGGCGCCTCGACGGCGTGCTCGCGGGCGCCGTGGCCCGCGGCGAGGTCGAGGATCGCGTCGATCTCCGCGAGGTTCGCCCGCAGCGCGAGGGTCATCGTCAAGAACGGGATCTCGAGGTCGCGGAAGGCCGCCAGGGTCCGTCGGAGGTGGTCGTAGCGCCGCGAGCCCGTGAGGGCGGCGAAGGTCTCCGCGGTCGCCGCGTGGAGGCTGAGCTCGACCTTGTCGCGCCGGCGATCGAGGCGCGCGGCGAGCTCCTCGAGCTGCGCCTGCGTCAGGTGGGTGCCGTTCGTCACCACCGTCAGCGAGAGGTCGCGCTCCTTGACGCGCTCGACCGCCTCGATGAAGCGCGGGTGCATCGTCGGCTCGCCGCCGCTCAGGGTCACCGAGGCGACGCCCATGGCCGTGAGCTCGTCGAGGAGCCCGTCGAAGGCGTCGAGGTCGCGGTGGCGGACCCGCCCCGCGGGCTCGAGGAGCACCTTCGGCCCGGCGCGGTAGCAGAAGACGCAGTGGATGTTGCACTGGTTGGTGAGGTCGATCATCACCACCAGCGGCCCGCGCAGGCGCCCGCGCTTCGCCTGGACGTCGAAGTGGATCGCCCGCAGCGGGCGAACGACGTCGAAGCGGGCGACGCGGCGGTCGTAGATCGCCTGCAGGGCGCGGAAGCGGGCGACGCGGTCGCTCGCCGGGGTGTCGGCGTCGCGGCTCACGAGTACCCGCGGTAGGGGCAGGCGTAGGTGTCGTGGTGGACGTGCCCGGGGGCGATCGCCGTGAAGATCGCCCGCAGCTCCGCGACCTCGTCCTTTGTCAGCGCGCCGCCGAGATCGACGCCCTTGAGCGCCGCCTCGACGTCCGCCGCCAGCTCGGCGCGCAGCTTGTTGTCGTCGAGGGCCCGGATCAGCAGGTTGACGAAGGCCGACGAGTGGGTCTTCTGCGCCTTCTCGTTGTCTTCCTTTTTAACCATCGACGACACGATAGCCGCGGGCTCGCGGCGCGCGCTCGGCAAAGGGTGCGGACGCGGGTCGGACGGCGGCAGAAAAACTTGCTCACACCCCCGGCCCGGCCGAGGTCGACCGGGCGGCCTCGGCGAGCCTCTGCTCGGGACCTCCCGAGGCCGCGAGAACGGCGCTCTCAGGCCCGTTTGGAGCGTCCTTCTGCCGGGCGCTCGCCTGGCCGTGGCCTCCCGCGAGAACAACGGTGATACTCACCGTTGGACCTGTACGCCGGGCAATTGAGCGACGACGCAACAGACGCCGAGAGGGGGGCGCGCGAGGCCGAGGCCGAGGCGAAGGCGGCGGCGCGCCGCCGACGACGTCGGCTGCGACGGCGTCGACGACGTCGGCGCGCGGCGATCCTGCTGCTGCTCCTCCTCGTCGGGCTCGTGATCCTCTGGGCGCTGTCGCCGAGGCTGATCACCGCGTGGATCGTCGAGCGGGTGGAGGCCCGGACCCGCGGGGCCTGCTCGATCGAGCGCGTCGACGTCCAGGTGCTCGCCGGCAGCGTCGTGATCGAGGGGCTGTCGCTCACCGATCGCGCGCCGGAGCGCAGCCGCTCGTCGCTGGCGGTCGCGCAGGTCGACGTCCGCTGGGGCTGGCGGCGCCTGCTCTTCGAGGGCGGCGGCGTCGATATCCGCGTCGACGGGCTCGAGCTGACGGTCGACCTGCGGACGCCGTGGAGCGAGCTCATCGAGCGCAAGAGCGGCGGGCCGCCGCTCGCGAGGATCCGCTCGCTCGAGCTCGTGGACAGCCGCCTGAAGGCGATCCTCCCTGGCGCGCCGACGCCGGTGGTCGACTTCATCGACGTCACGGCGAGCCTGCGGGCGACCGCCTTCGGCGCGGGCGACGACGACAGCATGACGAGCCACGTGAGGCTCGTCGGCACCGATCCCGGGGGCGGTCGCCTCGAGATCGACGCCTCGTTCGCGCCGCTCGCCCCGCGGCGGGTGTGGAGCCTGGAGGTGCTCGCCGATCGCGTCGACCTCCGCCCGTTCACGCCGATCTTCCGCAGGATCTTCGAGATGGACGTCGAGCACGGGGCGATCTCGGCTCGCGCGAAGATCACCCAGACACGCGGTCACCGGCGCGGCCGCATCGATCACAGCTTTCATGACCTCCACCTCTTCACCCCCGGCGAGGTCGAGGTCCGCTACCGCATGGCGGAGGCGCTCTTCGGGGCGATGCTGAGCTCGGCGGACCAGCCGCTGATCATCGACCAGGTCCCGGAGCTCGCCGAGACGCCCGAGGGGCTCGAGCCGCTCGACTTCCGCGCCGGGCTCGACGACGCCGCCTTCGGCGACGCGCTCGAGCGGATCACCGACATCATCCACCGCGGCTACGAGCGCCGCCTCAACACCCTCTCGGGCTACGAGGTGACGATCGAGGGCCTCGACGTCGACTTCGCCCACAACACGCTCGCCTTCAAGAACATCGAGGTCCGCAAGATCGGCTTCAAGGACGGGCCGGCGTTCTTCGCCCTCGACGAGCTGATCGTCGACGTCGAGCAGACGATCATCAACCGCGAGGTCGACACCTACAAGGACGTGACCCTCGTCGGGCCGCGGATCACCTTCGTCGCCGGGGCGACGCCGGCGGAGAGCCAGCTCAACTTCGACTCCGACTGGGTCGACAAGATCTCGGCGATGCCGTACCCGACCGACAGCCTGACGATCAAGCGCGGCGAGATCGAGTACCGCGACCTGACCGGCGAGGCGCCGATCATCCTCGGCGTCGTCGATCTCGAGGTCCGAGGGCGGGCGCTCGCCCGCGGCGTCGATCCGACGGCGCCGGAGCCCCTCGCGGTCGACGTCTCGGCGACGCTCGTCAACGGCGGCGAGCTGACCTCGCGGCTGCGGCTGCGCCCGCGCGTGAGCCCGCCCGAGGGCCTCTTTGAGTTCTCGCTGACCGAGACGCCGCTCGTCCCGCTCAACCCGGTCGCCCGCCGCTACGCCCAGATCGACAGCTCGAGCGGCTCGGTCGCGGTGGACATCGCGGCGCGGCTCGGCTCGGGGACCGCGCTCAGCGTGATCCTGGCGAAGTTCGACGACATCGAGCTCCTCGGAGAGGGCGAGCAGCACCGGAGGCCGCTGCGCGAGCTGATGATCGAGCGTCGCCTTAAGGCGCTCGACGGCAAGCCGATCTGGGTCGAGGTGCCGGCGGCGACCCTCACCGAGTTCCGCGACACCTTCCCGAGGACCCTCGTCCGCGCGGTCCTCGACGCGTCGAAGACGACGCGGCCGCCGAGCGAGCTCGAGGGCTGGCTGAAGCGCGTCGCGCAGCGTCGACGCGGGCGACGGAAGGAGCGGCAGGAGCGGCAGGTGCGACTGGAGCGGTGAGGCGCCTGACGGCCGAATGGTCACAGGCCGTGGGTCGCTCGCTGGAGGATCGCGGCCGCCTCCATCATGTAGGCGACGCCAAGGTGGATCGTCACGCCGCCGTAGATCGAGCGCGTGCGGTAGGCGAGGACGCCGAGGGCCCAGCCGCCGAAGACCGAGCCGATCGTCTCGCCGACCGGCTTTGACACGTGGGTGAAGGCGTAGAAGGCGACCATGGGCATCACCGCGCCGGGGCCGAGCCAGCGGGCGAAGGCGAGGACGAGGAGGCCGCGGAAGAAGAGCTCGGTGAACAGGAAGTCGGCGCCGTAGCACAGCTCGAAGATCCCGTAGACCTCGGCCTTCGACAGGCCCCAGAGCGCCATCTCGCCGCCGGGGACGTGGCGCGGGTAGATCGCGAGGAAGTCGGGCTGATACGAGGCCCAGGCGATCATCGGCGCGAGCGCGAGGAGGACGAGGACGTACGGCGCGGGGCGGAAGCCGGCGCGCGTGAGCCCGTAGAGCGGCTGGCGTCGGCGGTCACAGACCCACCAGAACGCGACGATCATGGCGACGCCGAGGCCGGCGCGGAGGACGTTGGCGGCGCAGTGGAAGACGAAGGCGCGACCGGCCGGCGGGATGTTGGCGGCGATCCAGCCGACGTAGTAGTGGAAGTTCGCGTAGACGGCGAAGAGCGTCAGCGCGGCGAGGCCAGCGAGCCAGAGCTTGGGGTCGCGCAGCGCCGCGCGGCGGCCGTGGAAATACGCGTCGCAGACCACCGCGACGACCCACGGGACGGCGTAGAAGGCGACGTAGACCGGGATCTGCAGGGGGTCGAGGTGGAGCGGGTCGATGTGCACGGCCTCGACGTCGAAGGCGTAGGCGAGCCCGAGGGTGAGCGCGAGGAAGCCGGCGACGGTCAGGTAGTAGCGCGGGTCCCAGTCCTCGCGGAGATGGTCGCGCAGGTGGCCGACGAGCGCCGCGATCTCGCCGCGTATTCGCCCGGCCGCCGCTCGGAGCCCCATGACGGTCGACACTACCTCAGCGAGGCCGCGGAGTGCGTCGCCTCCTAGGCGGCGCCCTCAGCAGCGACGCCGACGAAGAGAACGACCCCGTCGTCGCCCATCGTCGCGATCCCCTCGCCGCAGCGCTGCACGTCGGTGAAGCCGCCGGCGTGGAGGGGGAGCTCGCGGAGGAGCTCGCCGTCGGCGGCGCGGCGGACCTCGAGAACCCCGTCGGTCGCGCCGACGAAGAGGAGGCCGCCGTCGCGGCTGAAGGCGAGGCGGAGGGAGCCGAAGCCCTCGCGCGCGCCGAGCTGCAGCCGCTGCTCGCCGCCCGCGGGGGTGCGCACGATGAGCTCGCCGGCGGCCGCGATGGCGACGTGGCCGGCGGGGCCGAGGGCGACGGCCTGGGCGCGGAGCTCCCAGGTGTCGACCGCCTTCGGCCGCTTCTTGCTCATGTCGTAGAGGACCGTCGCCGACTTCCAGGCGACGATGACTTCGTCGGCGTCGTGACCGACGGCGATCCGCCAGGGCTCGTCCTTGGCGTG
This sequence comes from Myxococcales bacterium, assembly GCA_020431135.1. Taxonomy (GTDB): domain Bacteria; phylum Myxococcota_A; class Polyangia; order Nannocystales; family Nannocystaceae; genus JADJRG01. The sequence continues at coordinate 5,935 of JAGQIT010001226.1, forward strand.
CTTGAGCTTGGCGAGCGCCCGCGGCGAGGCGGCGCTGTAGAGGCCGACGAAGCCGGCGCTGCTGAGGGTGTAGGTAGAGATCGCGAAGCTGTCGTCGGCGAAGTTGATGAGCTCGTGGGCGCAGGACTTGATCGTGTGCTCGGCGGTCGGCTCGCTGCCGCCGAAGGGGACGACGTGGAGCTTGCGCGCGCGGAGGATGCTGCCGCGGGCGATCAGCGCGTGCTGGCCGTCGCCGGTGATCCCCGAGACGGTGATGTCCTCGCCGCCGCCGGTGACCTCGAAGAGGCTGCCGTCGTCGAGGTCGACGCACTCGAGGCGGCCGTCGCCCCACTCGCGGAAGACGCTGGCCCTGCGGGCATCTCGGCTGAGGCAGAGAACCTCGCCGCCGCCGCTCCAGTCGGCGGCCTCGACGGTGTCGCCGGTGGCGAGGTCGGTGATCCGGAGGACGCCGGCCATGCCCGAGTAGGTGGCCGCGTGGGCGTCGCTGAGGGCGGCGCAGACCGTCCCCGAGACGCGGCCGTAGCCCGACTGGATGGACGCGAGCTCGCGCAGCGGGGCGGCGAAGTCGGCGACGTCGAAGAGGGCGAAGCCGCCGTCGGCGTCGGCGGCGAGGAGCCTGTCGCCGCGGCGGCGGACGTCGACGAAGTGATCGTTGGCGGGGAGCCTCGACCACGCGTCGTCGTTGACCCCGCGCAGCGACGCCGAGCCGCGATCGGCGTGGATGATGCGATCGTCGTCGAGGAGGGCGGTCGAGTCGCAGTGCTCACGGGCGAAGCGCTGCGCGCCGCTGTCGACGTCCCAGACGACCGTGTAGCCGATGTGGCACGAGGCGACGGCGACGCTGCGGCCGCTCGGCGAGAGCATCGCCAGGCTGGGCTCGCTCTTCGAGAACAGGGCTTCGAACCACGCCTCGTCGAACTTGAACGCGCGGCTCTCCCCGGTGGACGCGTCGATCACCACGGCGCCGTCCTTGACCGCGAGGGCCAGGCGATCGCCCGCCGCCGAGGCGCGGTGGTGGTGCAGCTGAGGGACGCGGGCGAGGGGCTCGCCGAGCGCGTCGCCGAAGGCCGCGAGGTAGACGGCGCCGTCGGCGAGCACCCAGAGGCGCTCGCCGCAGGCGTGGAGCGCCCGGACATGCACCGTCGGCAGCCAGCGATCGGTCTCGGCGAGGGTCGCCGGATCGAGGCGACGGACGCCGCGTCCAGAGAGCACCAGGAGGGCGCCGCTCGGGTCGAAGCAGAGCTGGCGGACGCCGCCCTTGAAGAGGGCGCCGAGAACCGCGAGATCGGCGGCTGCGTCGGCCGCGAAGGGGGCAGAGGTGGTGGTCCCTTCGAGCTCGATCGGGCGGGGCTCAGTGAGGTCAAACATCGGCGCGCGTCCTCCTCGCGCCCTTCTGGCACAGCGTCGCGGCGGTGGCAAGACGCGTCGTTCGCGGCCTGGCCCGAGGGCCCGGCGATCGTGTAGAACGCCGGCAGCGATGAGCGACGTAACGATCTGGCACAACCCGCGGTGCAGCAAGTCAAGGCAGGCGCTGGCGCTCCTCGAAGCGAAGGGGAGCGCGCCGGCGGTCCGCCGCTACCTCGACGCGCCGCCGAGCGCCGACGCGATCGCGGGCGTCCTCGCCAAGCTGGGCTGCGCCGCGCGCGAGCTGATGCGGACCAAGGAGACGCGCTACCGCGAGCTCGGCCTCGCCGACGTCGACGACGACGCGGCGCTGATCCAGG
>JAGQIT010001227.1 GCA_020431135.1 Myxococcales bacterium
GGCAACGGGCCGCAGGTCGGCTTCAAGCAGCTGCGCTCGCACCTCGCGCGGGCCGAGGTCCACGAGGTCCCCCTCGACTCGCTCGTCGCCGACACCCAGGGATCGATCGGCTACATGATCCAGCGCGACCTCCGGGAGCAGCTGCGCCTGCGCGGCTCGGCGGCGGAGGTCGCGACGATCGTCACCGAGGTCCGCGTCGACCCCGACGACCCCGAGATGAACAACCCGCGCAAACCAGTCGGCAAGTTCTACGGCGCGGCCGAGGCCGCGCAGATGGAGGCCGAGCGCGGCTGGCATATGGTCGAGGACGCCGGCCGCGGCTTCCGCCGCGTCGTCCCCTCGCCCTACCCGCAGGAGATCGTCCAGCTGGCGACGATCCGCAAGCTCGTCGACGGCGGCGTCACGGTGATCTGCTGCGGCGGCGGCGGGATCCCGGTCCTCCGCGAGGCCGACGGGCGGATCACCGGGGTCGAGGGCGTCATCGACAAGGACCGCACGAGCGCCCTCCTGGCGAATGCCCTCGGCTGCGAGCGCATGCTGATCACCACCGGCGTCGAGCGCATCTTCCGCGACTTCGCCAGCGCGACGCCGCAGGGCATCGACGCGACCACGGTGCGCGAGCTGCGGCAGCTCGCCGCGGAGGGCCAGTTCCCGCCGGGGAGCATGGGCCCGAAGGTCGAGGCCGCGTGCACGTTCCTCGAGCGCGGCGGCCTCGAGGTGACGATCTGCCGGCCGGAGGATCTCGTCGCCGCCTACCACCGCGAGGCCGGCACGACCATCCGCCGAGGATAGCCCCGAGGACAGCCCCGAGGACAGCCATGGACGACGACACCCTCCCTCCCCTCGACGCCGACGCGCTCGCCCGCCTCTACGGCCGGAGCCTGCTGCTGACCACCGACTGGAGCGCCGCCGAGCTCGACGCGCTCCTCGCCGTCGCTGCGCGCCTGCGGGCCCGCGACCAGGCCGGCGGCGCCGCCCCGCTCCTGCCCAACGAGCTGGCCTACGCCCTCTTCTTCGACGCGTCGACGCGGACCAAGAGCGCCTGGGCCGGGGCCGCCGCGCGCCTCGGCATGCAGCCGGTGATCGTCGACGGCGCGTCGACGCAGGTCTCGCACGGCGAGACCGCGGTCGAGACCGGCGCCATGCTCGGGATGAACGCCCACGCCATGGGCGTCCGCCACGACCTGATCCTCGGCGAGGGCAACAGCTTCATGCGCGAGGTCAAGCGCGGGATCGACGACTACCTCGAGGCCACCGCCGACCCGCGCAAGGTGCCGGTCGTCAACCTCCAGTGCGACGTCGACCACCCGACCCAGACCCTCGCCGACCTCGCCTGGCTGCGCGAGCGCTTCGGCAGCGTCGACGCCGTCCGCGGGATGAGGATCGGCGTGAGCTGGGCCTACTCGCCGAGCTACGCCAAGCCGCTGTCGGTGCCGCAGGGGCTCGTCACGCTGCTGACGCGCTTCGGCGCCGAGGTCACCCTGGCCCACCCGGAGGGCTACCGCCTGATGGAGGATCGCGTCGCCGTCGCGGCGGAGCAGGCGGCCGCCTCGGGCGGCTCCTTCCGCGTCGTCGACGACATGGACGCGGCCTTCGTCGGCGCCGCCGCGGTCTACCCGAAGAGCTGGGGCCCCTACGAGCTGATGCTCGAGCGCGTCGCCGCCAACGCCCGCCGCGACGCCGAGGCCCTGCGGGCGATCGAGCGCCGCGCCCTCGAGCGCAACGCCCTGCACCGCGACTGGATCTGCGACGAGCGCCGCATGGGCCTGACCGCCGGCGGCGACGCGCTCTACATGCACTGCCTGCCGGCGGACATCGGCGCCGAGGTCAGCCCCGGGGTCATGGACAGGCACCGGGTGAACGTCGCCCGCGAGGCCAACTGGAAGGTCTACGTGATCATGGCCCTGCTCGCGGTCGCCAAGGTCCCGGACCTCGTCAACCGAATGTCCTAAGAGACACAAACGGCGAAGAGAGAGACAAGGAATGTCGACCCTCGACGACAGAGCGGCCGCGCTGGCCGCGAAGTACCGGCCGCTGGCGGCGGAGCTCCTCGCGGAGGCGATCCGGATCCCCGCCGACTACGTCGATCGCCCGGCCGACGCCGGCGGCGATCCGGAGTGCGGCCTGAGCAACCACGAGCGCCCGCGCCTCGACTACCTGCGCCGGCGGATCGTCGAGATCGCCGCGGTCCGCCGCCCGGAGGACGTCGGCTTCGACGCCTACGGCAACCTCGTGTGGACCGTCGAGGATCCCGACGACGGCGTCGACCCGGCGGCCAAGCGGATCATCTACCTCGACGGCCACAGCGACACGGTGAAGGCGCTGCGCCCGGCCTGGCGCGAGAAGACCGGCGGCCTCGATCCCTACGACGGGCTCGTCGACGCGGCGAAGATCGACCGCGCGTTCCTCCGCCGCGAGCTCGGCTACATGCCGCCCGACGGCGACTGGGAGCACCTCCTCTTCGGCCGCGGCGCCGCCGATCAGCTCGCCGGCGTCATCGCTGAGATCGTCGCCACCAAGATCCTCCTCGAGCTCCGCGCCGAGGGCTCGCTGCGCGGCGTCATCGTCTGGGCCTACGCGACCGTCTGCGAGGAGGACAACGACGGCGGCGGGCCGATGTACGTGATGCGCAAGGCGCTCCCCGGCGCCGGCCCGGAGCGGCTCCCCGACGTCGTCATCCTCACCGAGGGCACCGGCGACGCGGTCAAGGGCGCGCTCGGGATCTACCGCGGCCAGCGCGGGCGCATGCAGATCGAGGTCGAGGTCGTCGGCCGCTCGTGCCACGGCTCGATGCCCTGGGAGGGCCTCAACCCGCTCGAGCACGGCGCGGCGATCGTCGCCGACGCGGCCCGGGCCTACGACGCCCGCGAGGGCTTCCTCGACGACCCCTTCCTCGGCGGCGGCTCGCGGACCGCGTCGTTCTCGACCCTCGACACGCCGAGCGACTGCGCCGTCCCCGAGCGCTTCACCTTCCGCTTCGATCGCCGGCTGACCGTCGGCGAGACCCCCGAGCAGGCGGTCGCCGACGTCGTCGCCCTGCCCTCCGTCGCCCGCGCCCGCGCGGCCGGCCTGCGCGTCGACGTCCGCGTGCCGACCTACGACCAGGCGACCTGGACCGGCTACGCGCTCCACAACCCGCAGATCTACATGGGCTGGGTGACGCCCGCGGACCACCCGGCGATCGCCGCGGCGACGTCGACCTACCGCGGCGTCGTCACGCCGCACGTCGGCGCCACCGACGAGCGCGCCGGCGCCCTGCGCCGCGCGCCGCGGGTCGATCGCTGGATCTTCTCGACCGACGGCGTCGGCTACCCGGTTCCCGTCGACGATCGGACGATCGACGTCCCCGCGAGCAAGGGCTGGGTGACCTCGGGCGCGGTCAAGCACCCGGCGATGTTCGGCCTCGGCCCGGGCATCGAGCAGAACACCCACAAGATCGGCGAGTGCGTCGATCTCCGCGAGCTCCAGCACGCGATCGCCTTCCTCGCCCGCTTCCCGAGCGTCTTCGCGGCGTCGGTCTGAGGGCCTCGGAGGGGTCGGCGCGCACGACCGAGCGACCCCGCCGAGTCCGGGCCCGCGGACCCGCGCTGCGTCGCCACGCCCTGCTACGCTTGCGACCATGCGCAGGGCGGCGCTCGTGCTCCTCCTCTCGGCGGTCGGCTGCACCTCCGCGGCGCCCGAGCGCGTCGTCGAGCGGCGCGAGCAGCTTGACGCCGTCGTCGGCCAGCGGATCACGATCATCGGCGTCCAGAGCCGGACGAAGCAGCCGATGGTCCTCGGCGTCGACGTCGACGGCGACTACGCGCTCTCCGACCGCCGCGTCCGGGCGACTGGGATCCTCGAGCGCCGGACCGTCGCCCCGAAGCCCTTCGATCCCGACGCCCCCGCGCAGACGAGCCGCGGCCCGGGGACCTCCTACAGCCTCGTCGACCCGCAGCGCGGCGGCCTCGCGCGCGCCGAGCTGGCGCGGCCCTAGCCGCGCGACGCGTCGCTACCAGCTCTCGCCCGGCCAGGGCTGCCGCGAGCGGCTCGGCGAGCCGTCGTGGATCTTCGGCCAGCCCCCCTCCCAGACGATCCGATCGACGAGGTCGCTGCGCCCGAGCTCGCCCTCGTGGGTGCCGTCCCCCTTGTTCGTCCACGCGTGATAGACGAAGTAGTCGAGGCCGCCGACGTCGATCACCGAGCCGTGGCCCGGGCCGACCCAGCGCTCGTTGTTCGTCAGGATCGGCGCGCCGTGACGCCCGTAGGGGCCGAGCAGCCCCAGCGAGCGGGCGACGCCGGTGCGGTAGCGGTGGTCGTAGACGTTGCCGCTGTAGAACAGGTAGTACCAGTCGCCGCGGCGGACGAGCCACGGCGCCTCGACCACGCCGCCCTCCCACGACTGGCCGTCGTTGACGAGGAGCGTCGTCTCGGGGCCGACGAGCGAGAGGCCGTCGGCCGCGAGCTGGCGGATCAGGATCGGCGTCGGCTTGCCCTGCGAGTTGCCGTCGATCTTGTAGAGGAGCCAGGGCGTCCCGCCGTCGTCGAAGTAGTGGGCGTCGATCACCCCGAGCGGGTGCTCGACGAGCGGCCCGCCGATGTCGGTGTAGGGGCCGAGCGGCGCGTCGGCGTGCGCCGCCCCGACGCTGAGAACGTCGGCGCCGTTGACCGTCGTGTAGTAGACGACGAAGCGGTCGCCGACGCGGTGGAGCTCGGGCGCCCAGTTGCGCTTGCCGTTGGCCGCCCACGCCGGCTTGCCCTCGGGGAGCACCTTGGCCCCGGTGCCGCTCCAGACCACGAGGTCGCGCGAGCGCCGGATCGGGAAGGCGCCGCCGGTGCACACCTTGTAGTAGGCGGGGCCGTCGGCCTCGGCGACCGCGAGCGCCCCCGGATCGGGGCAGTCGAAGGCCTCGACCGGGTTGTAGTACGGGGGCTTCGGCGGCCCGAGGTCGCTCGGCCCCGCGGCGGCGATCAGGTGCGACGCGGGGATGACCTCCTCGGCGACGCGATCGCTCGACCACAGGAGCTTCGCCGAGGCGTCGAGATCGATCTCGAAGTAGTCGATCCGCAGATCGACCTCGACCCCCGCCGAGAGGTCGACCTTGACCTCGTTGCGCGCGACGAAGTGGCCGTTCCAGTCGTCGATCACCAGCTCGCCGTCGACCCACAGGCGGACGCCGTCATCGGTCTCGGTGATCAGGGTGTAGGTCCCGTCGTGCGGCGGCGACAGGCGCCCGGTCCAGCGCACCGAGAAGCGATCGACGCCGTCGAGGCCCGCCGGCGCGTCGGCGCCCCACGGGAAGTCGACGACCTCGTCGACGCCGACGAGCGCCGGCTCGCGGTAGTCGGCGAAGTACTCGGCGCGCAGCCCCATCTCCGGCGCGGGCGGATCGATGAGGGTCGTGCCCGCGGTCCCCTCGGTCGCGCCTGCGCTCGCGGTCGCCGACGCGGTCGCCGAGGTCGTGGTCCC
>JAGQIT010001228.1:0-176 GCA_020431135.1 Myxococcales bacterium
TTGCGGCCCTTGGCCTCGCGGACCATGCCGAGCCAGCCGTTGATCAGGCCGTGGGCGCGGTCCTCGACGCTGTCGGCGAAGGCGTCGCCGGCCGCCTCGCCGTCGTCGCCGATCGCCGGCTGGTTCGCCGCCTTGTCGCGGATCGCCGCGAGGATCCGGTCGGTGATCGCCTGGAG
>JAGQIT010001228.1:253-783 GCA_020431135.1 Myxococcales bacterium
CCGCGGTCGATCGCCGGCGCCGAGAAGGGCGTGACGCTGGTCGCCTCGACGTAGCGGTAGAAGCTCTCGTGGTAGGCGACGAAGTGCTCGTAGTGCGAGCGGTCGCGCGGGCGGTAGATGTTGTAGGCGGTGACCACGAGGCCCGGCCACTTCGCCGAGCGGCCGACGCGGGAGCTCGCCTGGATGTACTCGGCCGTGGTCTTGGGCTGGCCGGCGACGACCATCACGCCGAGGCGCGAGATGTCGACGCCGACCGAGATCATGTTCGAGGCGAGGAGCACGTCGAGCGCCTTCTTCTCGGCGGTGTGCGGGGTCGCGGCGCGGTCCTTGATCTTGACGATGTCGCTGGTCTTCTCGCGGCTGGTCAGCTCCTGCGGGAAGCCGACGGTGCGGTTGGCGACCCAGCGGTGCTCGCCGATCGCGTCGAGGGGCCTGCCGTCCTCCTGCTTGCGCGCGCGGGTGGCGATGTCGTCCTCGACCAGGCGGCGCATGCCGCCGAGCTCGCGCAGCGAGTTGAAGTAGCCGGTGAG
>JAGQIT010001228.1:814-1512 GCA_020431135.1 Myxococcales bacterium
AGCGCCCGCTGGGCGCCGCCGAGGATCGCCAGGTAGGTCTGGAGGAGCACCCGCTTCATCGCCCGGCCGCCGGCGGCGATGCCGACATAGACCCGCCCGGGCTTGTCGTGCTGGACCTGCGAGAACCACGTCTCGAAGGGGTCGAGGCCCTGCGGCGGGAAGATGTTGGTGTCGCGGCGGCCGTAGAGCGCCTGGACCTGTCGCCTCGCCCGGCGCACCGTCGCCGTCGCCGCGACGATCTTCGGGCGTACGCGCTGGCCGTCGACCTCGCGCGCGCACAGCTCCTCGATCGCCGTCTCGAAGAGGCCGACCATCGTCCCGAGCGGGCCGGAGATCAGGTGGAGCTCGTCTTGGACGATCAGCTCCGGCGGCAGCAGGCCCTCGCCCAGGACCTCGGCGGCCTTGGGGATCGCCCGCGTCGGCGTCGACGGGCCGTAGTAGCCGCCGCCGTCGGCCTCGCGGTGGGTGACGCGGCCGAAGAGCATCCCGGTCTCGCCGCGCCACGGGAGCATCGCGAACTTGTCGACGGTGGCGACGAGGAAGCAGGGGAGGTCGCGGTAGATCTGCTCGTCGATAAATTGGATCGGCAGGCCGGCGGCGCTGTGCGGCTCCTTGGAGAACTCGCAGGCGACGTTGTGGCAGCGGACGATCGCCCGCTCGTTGCCGGTCGTCGTGGTCTCGACGGTGAGGGACTTCGG
>JAGQIT010001229.1 GCA_020431135.1 Myxococcales bacterium
ACCTGCGCGACGGCGTCCGCGGGGCGCTCGCGCTCGTCGCGACGCTCCTCGCCCTCCTCGCCCGCGCGCTGCGGGGCCGCGAAGAATCGGGTTCGGGTTCGGGTTCGGCGCGCGCGCGGATCGTCGACGCCGGGATTCTCGCTGGGATCGTCGCGGTCGGCGTCGCGCTGCGTCAGCTCCTCGCGCCGGTCGCAGGCCTCACCGCCTGGCCCTACGCGCGGATCCCCTGGCCGGCGCAGCGCGTCTACGAGGGGCCGCTCGTCGCCCTCCTCCACCCGGAGCCGCTGTGGCTCAGCGAGACGATCGTCAGCGCGACCTTCGCCCTCGCCGTTCTCGCGCCGGCGGCGGTCTTCCTCCACGCCCGCTACCTCCTCGCGGAGCGCCGCGCCGCCCTCGTCGCCGCCGCCCTCGTCGCCGTCCTCCCGCTGCACATCCGCTTCGCCAGCAGCGACGTCGTCTTCGTCGCGTCGATCACCCTCTCGTCGCTGACCTTCGCCCTCCTCCACAGCGCCGCGCGCGAGCGCAGCGCGCGGGCCTCGCTCGCGTCGCTGCTCCTCCTCGCGCCGCCGCTCGCCCTCACCTTCCTCGTCCGCCCGCTCAACATCCTCTTCGCGCCGCTGCTCGTCGCGGCGCTGTGGATCGACGAGGGCTCGGGCTCCGAGGCCAAGCCGCCCGTCGGCCGCCGGCGCAAGCTCGCGCTCATCGCCGTCGTCGTCGCCGTCACCCTCGGCGTGGGGATCCCGGCGCTCGTCGGCGGCTACGCGACCCAGGTCCGCGACGGCCTCGACCTAGCGACCCTCGGGCGCGCCCTCGCGGTCCTCGTCAGCCCCCGCGACAACGCCCTCCTCAACCCGTCGATGAGCCCGCCGGCGCTCGCCCTCCTCGCCGTCGCCGGCGCCTGGTCGCTGTGGCGACGTGGGCGTCGGCGCCTCCTCCTCTTCCTCGGCGGCTGGCTCCTCCTCTTCCTCGCCGCCCACGCCTACGTCGTCCCCCGCGACCCGCTGATGCAGGCGCGCTACCACCTCCACCTCGTCGTCCCCTTCGTGCTCCTGGCGAGCGTCGGCGGCCTCGCGCTCCTCGACCTCGCGCGCGCCCGCGGGCGCTGGCCGGCTCAGGCCGCGCTGGCGATCGCCGGCCTCAGCGTCGCCGCGGCGCCGGCGATCCACGCCGCCTTCATCGCCGACGTCGACCGCAACGAGATCACCGAGTGGCGCTGGGTCCACGACCTGCGCGAGACGATCCCCGCCGGCTGCACGATCGTCGAGTACGCGCCGGAGGGGATCAGCCCGCGCTTCGCTCGGGTCGGCGCCTACGCCGAGTCGCTCGCCGCTCGCGCCCGCTGGCGGGTCATCCCCTACCGCGACGCGGCCGCCCTCGAGGCCCCGCCCCTGCGCGACCTCCTGCGCGCGCCGCCGGCCTGCCTCTACGTCTACGAGGGGCTCCCCTGCGCCGCCTTCAAGCCGCGGGGGGCGGCGATCGCCCCGGCCTGCGCGGCCCTCCGCGACGCCCTCGACCTCGAGGAACTCGGCCGCGAGGAGCGGCGGTCGCGGTCGTACGACGAGAACCTCACCGGCACGCTCGAGCCCGGTGACCCGGTGGTCTACCGGCTCCTGCGCGCCCGTGACGGGCGCTGAGCCCAGGCGCCCGCGTGCGGACTTCTGTGCTCTTGTACCGACGCGGCTCACGCCCAAGGTCGCGCCGACGACCGTCGCGCTCCTCCGCAGCGAGACCGCGCTCCGCAGCGCGGGAAGCTCACCCCGCCGACGCCGCGCCGACGACTCCGCAGCGAGGCGCCGCGCCGCGTCCCCGCGGCCGCGCGAAGCTCACCCGCCGACGCCACACTGACAACCATCGCGCTCCTCCGCAGCGAAGCGCCGCGCTCCCGCGGCACGGGAAGCTCACCCGCCGACGCAGCGCTGACGACCGTCGCGCTGCACCCCCGCGAGGCGGCGTCCCTCCGCCGCGCCGGCTCCTCTGAAGAGGAGTCGCCGGTCGCCAGCGACACGCCCCGTCGGCGCGAAAACGCACAAGAAGAGCCCCAAGACCGGCCCAGAGCCACACCTACGCGGCCCTTGAGTTTTTACGACGATGTGTCGCAAACTCATCGCAACGCGGCTCTCCCCCGCGCTCCCCCTCTCCAGGAGCCCCCATGAAGTCCCCACGCTCCGCCCTCGTCGTCGGACTCGGCGTCGCCGGCATGGCGGCGGCGATCGGCCTGCGCGACGCGGGCTGGCAGGTCACCATGATCGAGCGGGCGCCGCAGCGACGCCGCGGCGGCTACTTCATCGGCCTCTTCGGCACGGGGGTGAGCGCCGCCCGGCGGCTCGGGGTGATGGACTCGCTCCACACCCGCAACCCCGCGCGCATGACGACCTGGGCGGTCACCCGCGGCGGCGACCGCAAGCGCACGCCGGGCTTCCTCGACCAGCCGGGCGAGCCGCAGGGCGTGCTCCGGGGCGACATCGAGGCCGCCCTCTTCGCCAACCTCGGCGACATCGAGCTCCGCTTCGCTACGGTGCCGACGGCGATCGACGACGTCCCGGGCGGCGCCCTCGTGACGACGCGCGACGCCACCACAGGCGCCGAGCAGCGCGAGCGCTTCGACCTCGTTCTCGGCGCCGACGGCGTGCGCTCGACCGTCCGCCGCCTCGTCTTCGGCCCCGACGAGCGCTTCATGCGGCCGCTGAACGCGATGATCTGCGCCTTCCAGCTCAAGGCGCAGGTCCCCTACTTCGCGCCCGAGCACGGGATCATCCTCGCCGAGCCCCGCCGCTCGCTGTGGATCTTCCCCTTCGCCGACTGCCAGCCGACCGCGCTCTTCTCCTACCGCACGCGGGCGATCGACGCCCAGTTCCGCGAGCCCGTCGAGGCCGTGCTTCGCCGGACCTACGGGCCCGAGCCGCTCGGCGAGATCCTCAGCCACGCCCTCGACCAGCTCAGCCGAGCCGACGACTACCTCTTCGACTCGGTGAACCACATCGAGATGCCGTCGTGGCGCGCGGGGCGGGTGCTCCTCGTCGGCGACGCGGCGTGGTGCATGTCGCTCTATTCGGGGATGGGCGCGTCGGCGGGGCTCGCCAGCGGCGCGCTCCTCGGCGAGCTCCTCGCCCGCCACCCCGCCGACATCGACGCCGCGCTCGCCACCTGGGACGCCCGGCTGCGGCCCTTCGTCCGCCAGCACCAGCGCGCCGCGAGGCTCCTCAAGGCGCAGATCTTCACGCCGAGCGGGCCGATCGCCGCGCTCCTCCTGAAGGGCCTGCAGAAGCTCGTCGGGGCGCGCGACTCGAGCACGCCGCCGTCCGCGATCGAGCGCATCCTCGTGCGGACGATGAACGTCGACCTCACCGCCGACGCGGCGTGACGCAGACGCCCCGCCTCGCCGCTATCGCAGGCGGTCGACGAACGCCCGGCGGGTCGCGCCCTTGCGATCGAAGATCGCGAAGACGACCCGATCGAACGCGCCGTCGAAGCGGTGGTCGTCGAGCCAGCATCCGAACGCGTCGGCGACCAGGCTGGGCTCGTTGCGGAACACGCCGCAGCCCCACGCGCCGAGCAGCACCGTGCGATGGCCCTTGGCCCGGGCCAGCGCGAGCACGAGCCCGGCCCGGCGGCGCATGATCTCCTCGACCCGCGCCGCCTCGCCGCCGGCTGAGAGGTACGCGCCGGCGTTCGGCGCCGGCGCGGTGATGACCGAGCAGAGGTACGGCTGCGCGAGCAGCTCGCCGTCGTCACCGCGAAAGAAGGGCACGCGCGGCGACCAGATCATCGCGTCGGTGTAGAGCGTGTCGTGATGGCGATTGGCCTCGTAGTAGGGCGTCGCCTCGTCCGCCACCAGACAGGCGTAGAGCGCAGAGCTGCGCGCGAGATCCTCCTCTTGCGCCTTGCCCCCGCGCAGGAAGCTCCCGCCGGGGTTGCGCCCCGACGCGAAGTTGAGCAGCACGAGGTCCTCGACCCCCTCGTCGACGACGAGACGCCGAGCGGCCGCGCTGGAGGTCTCCGCCGTGACCTCGACCGCCCTGGGGCCGGGCGCCGCGGCGTCGCTGAGCTTACGCATCATCGACCGCAGCTGGTTGGGCTGCAGCAAGCATGTGTCGAACACGGCGTCGTCGACGTCGTCACGGAGCTCGACCCAGCCCGCGGGGCCCTCGTATCCGCCTACCTCGAGGATCTCGAGGTTGTCCCGCGCGAGCGCGGCCGCCCGCTCTCGATGCTTCGAGCCCATGCCAGCCCATCCTAGCAGACCGGAGCGCAGGGCCCGTGTGGCGCCGCGCAGCATTCGTCGGCCCACATCGCCTCGACAGAGGCACCGCAGTGCCGAGCCGCCCCACAGGTCATGACGCGGCGATGTGGGTCGACGAGGCAAACGAGGACGCGAGGCTTCTGCCACGGGCAGCTAGCACCGGAGCGCTCGGACACCGTGCCTCGCGCTCGGCCTTCGTGAGCATGCGAGGGCGGGGACACGGCGAAGACTGTGCCCGATCGCACAGCAGCCTCGACGGCCGCGCGAGGCGTCAACGCGCCCTCACCGGCCGCTCTCGCCGCTCTTCTCGAGCTTCGCCCGAGCGTCGCGCCGCAGCGCAGCGGCGACGCCGACGCGACATTTGCCGCGCGCTGCTAGACAATGCAGATGATGCCGCGGATCGACGCGCCGACGATCGCCGAGCACCGCGAGGCCACCTGGAGGCGCCTGCGCGCCGGCTTCCTCCGGGCGGTCGACGAGGAGGGCTACGGCGCGCTCACCCTCGCGTCGATCGCCCGCCACGCCGGGATCGCCCGGAACACGATCTACAACTACGCGCCGACCAAGGACGCGCTCCTCGTCGCGGTCGTCCGCGCCGAAGCGGAGCCCTTCGTCGCCGCGCTGATCGACGAGTGCGCGACCCTCGATGATCCCGAGGAGCGCCTCGCCCTCGTCGTCCGCCGCCAGCTCGCGGCGCTCGCCCCCGGCGTCCCCGGGATCTCGGTCGTCAACGCCCTCGGCGACATGCTCCCCGACGACGTCAGCGCCTCGCTCGCGGCCTGCTTCGCGCCGGTCTTCGCGGTCGTCACCGGGATCGTCGAGCAGGGGATCGCCGCCGGCCTCTTCCGCCCGGTCCCCGACGTCGGCCGCCTCGTCGAGCGCATGGTCGGGGTCGTCCAAGCCGGCCGCCGGGCGGTCGCCGCCGGCGAGTCCCCGGAGCAGATCGCGGCCGAGACCGCGGACTTCCTCCTTGGCGGGCTGCGGGGTCGCGCCGACGGCCCGCGCCGCGGATCCTAGCTGATTGCCGCGCGAGACCGCACCGGAGGTCTCACCGCGGGCTGCTAGCAGCCTGTGGCGGGAGCCTCGCCCGGTCTCGCGCCGCGATCGTCGGCCCCGACTGGGCGAGACTCTCGCCACAGGCTGCTAGGCTCCGATCCCGTGGACGGCGAGGTCTCAGGACCGATGATCGTGGTGATGACGGGCCGAGACTTCGGCCGCACGCTGCGGCTCGAGGGGCGGGCCGTCGACGTCGGGCGGGGCGCGGCGAGCGACCTCGTGATCGAGCAGCCGGGCGTAGCGAGCCGGCACGCCCGCGTCGAACCGGGCCCCCGCGGCTGGGTGCTCGTCGATCGCAGCGACGGCTGCGGACTCCGGGTCAACGACGCTGAGGTCCGTCAACACGAGCTCCAGAGCGGCGATCGCATCCGCATCGGCGAGGCCCTGCTCCTCTTCTCGAACCAGCGGGACGATCTCCGGACCTGGCTGACGACAGCGACGAGCGTCGAGGAGCACGACGCCTCGATGTCGAGCGGCTTCCTCCGCCAGCAGTGGCGCGACCTCAAGGCATACATGCGTCCCGGGGACGCCCTGTGGCGCTTCTCGAGCCCGCCGGAGTCCTGGCGGCGGCTCGGCGGCCGCGCCGGACTCTGCGTCGTCCGTGCCGGCGCAGTGATCTACACGCTCGTCACCGAGATGAACTGACGCGCGCCCGACTCACACGCATCGACGTCGGTCGTCCGTGCCACGGCGCCTGCAGCCTGCCGAGAGCGCCGACGATTGCGGCGCGCCGATTTGTGGGACCCCCCTCCTAGCGACGGATCCAGCGCTGGTTCAGGAGATCGAGCTCGAGCTCCTTGATCGAGGGGTCGTCCAGGAAGCGCCGGAGGAGCCGCTTCTCGGCCCGGTACTTCTCCCAGAAGATCCGCCACTGGCGCGCCCGCTTCGGCGACGGGATGCGGATCTTCGAGTGCACGGACTCACAGACGTCGTGACAGATCGGGCACGCGACGTCGCGCTCCGCCGGGTCGCGGCGATACGACCGCTGGCATCGGAGGCAGACGTGCGTGCGTCGGTGCATCGCGGCGCTGCGATCGCCCGGGTGGGCTCGCCTCCGCCGCGGGCCGGCCGCGCGCGGCGAGAGGGCGACGGCCGCCGGCTAGCCGACGTTGAGGGTCGCGGCCGCGTCGTAGCCGCAGATCGACCCGGAGTAGCTGACGCTCGCCGAGGTCGTGGTCGTCATCACCGAGGCGTTCATGGTGAGCTCACACGAGCCCTGGACGTCGCCGTCCCAGGTGAGCTCGCCGTCGTAGCTGTAGACGACCGACGACCCGGTGTCCGAGGTCTCGACCGACATCGCGTAGTCGATCGTCCCGTCGATGGTCAGGCCGTTGCCGTCGGTGCACTTCTTGAACTCGGCCTCGTAGTTGAACTCGACGTTCGTCGCGCCGACGGTGTCGATGTAGTAGTTGCCGATGTAGGAGATCGTTCCGGCGCCGGGGCAGCCGTACTCGAAGTTCACGCTCACCGGGGTGCCAGCGCGGAACACCGGGTCCTCGGTCGGCGCCGTCGCGCCGCCGGCCTGGGCCGCCGAGTTGCCGCTCTCGAGGACCGAGTTCGTGCGGGTCCAGCCGGCGCGGGCGTCCTCTTGCGAGCCGACAGGGCCGGCGCAGCCGATCACCAGCACCGAGGTTGCGAGGGAGACGAGTGCGAGACGAATGGTCATGGGGTACGTGTCCTCCGGGCGCGAACATAGCACGCTATCCCCCCGGAGAACCCCGCCGCGGCCCGCGTCGGCGGGCGACTTCGACCCCCCTGCGCGGGCGCCCGAGCGCGGCTAGAGAGCCGGCCGCGGCCGCCGAGGCGGTCGCAATTGCGCTGTAGAGCGCCCCCTGCTAAAGGGCTCCGACCGATGAAGGCCTCGCCGATCCCACGCTTCGATCTCGCCGCTCGCCGCTCGCGCCTCCCCCTCCTGAAGGCGATGAGCGAGCGCGTCCTCGTGTGCGACGGGGCGATGGGGACGATGCTGCAAAACCACGCGCTGACGAGCGCCGACTTCGGCGGCAAGGACGGCTGCAACGAGCTCCTCGTCGAGACCCGCCCGGACGTCGTCCAGGCGGTCCACCGCGCCTACTTCGCGGCCGGGGCCGACTGCGTCGAGACCGACACCTTCGGCGGCATGCGCATGGTCCTCGACGAGTACGACGTCGGCGACAAGGCCTACGAGCTGAACCGCAGGGCCGCCGCCCTCGCCCGCGAGGTCGCGGCCGAGTTCTCGACGCCGGAGCGCCCGCGCTTCGTCCTCGGCGCCGTCGGCCCGGGGACCCGCCTGGTCTCCCTCGGCCACGTCACCTTCGACGCCCTCTACGCCAACCTCCACGAGCAGATCAGCGGCCTCGTCGACGGCGGCGCCGACGGCATCCTGATCGAGACGGCGCAGGACATCCTCCAGGTGAAGTGCGCGGTCCTCGCGGCGTCGCGCGTCCTCGGCGAGCGCGGCAAGGAGCTGCCCGTCCTCGTCCAGGTGACGATGGAGACGACCGGGACGATGCTCGTCGGCAGCGACCTCGCCGCGGCGATCGCCACCCTCGAGGCGCTGCCGGTCGACGTCATCGGCCTCAACTGCGCCACCGG
>JAGQIT010001230.1 GCA_020431135.1 Myxococcales bacterium
CGTCGACCTCCGCGGCCGCGACGTCGCCGTCGCCGGGATCGAGGTCGGCGACCTCGACCTCGCCGTCGATCACCCGCGCCGCGGCGACGCCTCCGTCGACCTCCGCCTCGCGCGCCGCGGCGGCCTCGTCGAGGTCACAGCGGCGAAGCTACCTGTCCGCGTCGACCTCCTCGGCGGCCTGCGCTGGCGCGCTCGGCAGCCCCATGAGATCCGCGCGGAGGTCCAGCGCTTCGCGATCCACGAGCAGCTCGAGGGCCTCGTCGACCTCCCGGTGCGCGGCGTCGTCGACGTCGAGGCGACGATCGCCGGGCCGATGAGCGCGCCCGAGGGCGACCTGCGCCTGCGCGGCCACGAGCTCCGCTACAGGGGCGCAGACCTCGGCGAACTCGACCTGCAGGCCCAGCTCCGCGGCGAGCAGGCGACCGCCGACCTCACGCTCGACGGCGACCTCGCGAAGAAGATCAGCCTCCGCGCCGAGGTCCCGCTGCGCGTCGTCCCGAGCCGCCGCGACGTCCGCTGGCTCCCCGAGGGGCGCCACCGCGTCAGCCTCGACGTCGACGCCCTCGACCTCGGCGCGGTCGACAGGATCGCCTCGCTCGGCGGGTTGCGCGGCCACGTCGACGTCGACGTCGGGGCGACGGCCGAGGGCGGGACGCCGACCGTCGAGCTCGGCGTCCGCACCGACGACCTGGCGATCGAGGGGCGGGCGATCGAGAACGGCGTCGTTCTCGACCTCGATCTCGCCTTCCGCGAGCGCCTCCTGAAGATCGACGGCAGCGGCCGCTTCGGCGCCCGCGGGACCCTCGAGCTCGGCGCGACCGCGCCGCTGCGCGTCGACATGATCCGCCCCGAGGTCGCCTGGGATCGCGACGCCGACGCCCAGCTCGGCCTCCGGGTCACGGGGATCGATCGCCAGCTCGTCGGCCTCGCCTACGAGCTGCCGCCGGGGATCGTCACGACCCTGGGCTTCACGATCGCCGCGAAGGGGAGCCCGCGCGGCTACACCGGCGGCCTCGCGGTCCGCGGGGCGATCGCCCACAGGGACTTCGGGGCCTCGCCGCTGCGCCTCGACGTCGGCGTCAACGCGCGCGAGCAGACCGCCAAGTTCGACTTCGGGCCGCTCAAGGGGGTCGGCGATCTCCACGCCGAGGTCGCCACCCGCGGCGATCTCGACGGCCTCATCGCCGGTCGCGTTGACGTCAAGGAGATCCCCCTCGTTGCCAGCGTCCGCACCGAGGGGCTCGGCCTCCAGCTCCTCGAGCCGCTGCTCCCCGACGCGCTCTTCAACCTCCAGGGCAAGCTCGTCGCCGACGTCGAGGCCGCGGGGCCGCTCGGGGGGCCAGCGGTCAAGGGGCAGCTCGCCGTCCGCGACACGGCGGTCACCGTCGTGCCGCTCCAGCAGCGCTTCCGCGGGATCGTCGTCGAGGTCGAGGCCGACGGCAGGAAGATCGACGTCCGCGACCTGCAGGCGCGCAGCGGCGACGGCGTCGCCATCGGCCACGCCGCCCTCGAGCTCAAGGACGACGGCTACGAGGCGAGCGCCGACGTCGGCGTCCGCAAGCTCCCCTTCGTCCGCCCCGGCATCCCGCAGATGCTGATCACGAGCCAGCTCGCCGCGACGGCGCGCAGCGACGCGAAGTCGTCCGAGGTCGGCCTGAAGATCGCCGGCACGGAGATCAGCGTCCTCGGGTCGACGGGGGCCGCGGCCGACGAGATCCCGGCGAGCGACGCGATCACCTACGAGGACGGCCGCGCGCGTAAGGCCGTCGCCGAGGACATCTCGCCGCCGCCGGACGAGGTCGCCGCCGCCAACGAGGCGGTGCCGCCCGAGCCGCCCGCGCCGGCGAAGAGGAGCGTCATTCGCGTCGAGCTCGTCGACCCCCTCGCGATCACCGGGCCGAAGGTGGCGATGCGCTGGAACGGCGCGGTCATCGCGACGACCCTCGGCGACAAGCGCGACGTCCAGGGCCAGCTCGACGCCAAGGACGGCTTCCTCGAGTTCGCCGGCAACCGCTTCAAGATCGAGAGCGGCTCGGTCACCCTGCCGCAGGACGCCGAGGCGATCGCCCCCTTCGTCGACGTCGTCGCGGTCACCGACGTGCAGACGACGCGGGTCAGCGTCATCGTCCGCGGGCGCCTGCCGAAGCCCGAGCTGATCCTCCAGTCGACGCCGCCGATGGAGGAGAGCGCGATCCTCAAGCTGCTCCTCGTCGGCGACGAGAACGCGGCCGACGGCGACGAGGGCCAGGTGCTCGCCGGCGCCGCCTCGCTCCTCGCCGCCTTCCAGAACTCGGCGCTGCGCAACTACGTCAACGAGCGCACGGGCATCGACCAGCTCGCCCTGACCTTCGACGAGGACGTCAGCCAGCCGGTGCTCTCGGTCGGCAAGCGGGTGAGCGAGGATCTCTACGTCGAGACGGCGATGCGCGTGAACCCGAAGCGCGGCAAGAACCGCGTCGAGGCGCGGATCGAGTACGAGATCGCGCCGCACTGGACGGTCGAGAGCTTCTTCGGCGACGCCGCGGTCGGCGGCATCGACCTCTTCTGGGAGAAGATCCTCGGCAAGCCGAACAACCCGGCGCTGCGCAGCGACGGCGTGACCAAGGGCCGCGGGAGCGACGGCGAGGGCGAGCCGAAGTGAGCCGAGCCTGGGGTCGTCAGCGATCCTCGAAGTGCGCGTCGCCTCGCAGGGCGCCGTGGTTTGCGTACACCGACAGATCGTCAGCGCTACCGTCGAAGGGCCAGTAGGCCAACCAGGAGGCCTCGGGGGAGGGGGCGAGCTGCCCCGCTGCGAGGGCGTTGAGCTCGGTCTCGGTGAGCGCGGCGTCCCAGATGCTCAGCTCATCGAGCCTGCCGGGGAAGAACCAGCGCGGCGGGTTGACGCGGGCGCCGATCGAGCCGCGATCGTGCTCATGCGGCACCCGCCCGGCGAGGCTCTCGGAGTGGAACACCTCGCCGTCCTTGAAGATCCGCAGGTGCTCGGTCTGCGCGTCGTACGTCATGGCCAGGAACGTCCAGGTCTCGAGCTCGTAGGTCGTTCGCCCCCAATGCCAGTCGTCGTCCATCTTGACGCCGCAGAAGACCGTGAACTCCTCCGCGACGTCGAGCTGCTCGATGCCGCACTCCAGCTCTTGGTAGGGGCCGTTGTGGAGGATCTCCCGCTGATCTTCGGGTTGCCACTCGACGTAGAACCACAGCGCGACGGTGAAGCTCTCGACCGGTCCGGGGAGCAGGGAGTCGCTGAGTTCCACGTAGTCCCCGTCGCCGTCGAGGGCAAGCACGCGGTCGTCGCCGTCGCCAGAGTCATCGAGCGGCCCCGTCGCCGCGCTCGAACCGCCCTCGGACGCGCTCCCCATCTCTGGGACCACTCGATCCGAACAGCAAGCCAATGCGAGCGCCGCTAGCATCACGGGGCGCCGCCGCCGATGATCGAAACGGGCGCGCACGACGAAGAATCGTATCACCTGGCCGCCGACGAGGGGCCGGGGCCGCGGCGTTCGGGGGCGACGTACGGCGACGAACTCTGCCGCGGGCGAGCGCGGCAGACGGCGCGGGAGGAGCCCTGCAGCAGGCGGTCTGTGCGCCGTCGATCTGTCTAAAAAGTCAGGAGCGATCCGCGCGCAGCTCCGCCGCGAGGGCGTGGAGCTCCGCCGGCGTCAGGCTGTAGCGGGCGCCGCAGTACGAGCAGCGGACCTCCGTCTCGCCGGGCTCGTCGGCGAGCTCGTCGAGGTCGTCGGCGCCGAGGGTCGAGAGGATCGCCCGCGCCCGCGCCGGGTCGCAGTGGCAGCGGAAGACCAACGGCGACGGCTCCATGGGATCGCAGTCGCGGCCGCTGAGGGCGAAGCCGACGAGGTCGTCGGCGCTGCGCTCCTGGCGGAGGAGGTCGGCGAGCGTGCCGCTGAAGAGGCTGGCTCGCAGGCCGCCGACCTCCGCGGGCGTGCCGCCGGGGAAGGTCTGGAGGAGCACGCCGGCGCTGCGGAGAACGCCGCCCTGGGCGTCGAGGACCACCTCGGCGCCGAGGGCCGAGGGCATCTGCTCGCTGGTGTCGAGGTAGTGCTCGACGTCCTCGTCGATCTCGCCGGTGGTCAGGGCGACGATCCCCTGGTAGGCGCGCTCGAGGCCGAGGTCGCGGGTGAGCATCAGCGTGCCGTCGCCGACGAGGGCGCCGACGCGGCGGCGCCCGCCGATGATCTCGGGGAGGGGCTGCGGGGCGGGCTCCTCCGGGAGGTGGATGAAGCCGCGGACGCGGCCGCCGCTGCGGCAGTCGATCATGACCTTGCCGAGCGGGCCGTCGCCGCGGAATTCGAGGCGGACGCGCTCCTTGTCGGACTTCGTCAGGGTGCACAGGAGGCAGCCGACGGTGAGGGCTCGGCCGAGGACGACGGCCTCGGCCCCCCTCACCTCGTGCCGCCGACAGGCCTCGCGGACGAGGTCGGTGGTGACGGCCGCGAGGGCCCGGAGGCGGTGATCGCTGCTGATCGCGCGCTGGAGGAGATCCACGCCTCGAGTGTACCGCGGCGGCCTCCCGGCCCGTACATCTGCGGGCGCGCGGCCGCGTCCGCGGAGGCCCGAGGCGCGCCGCGGCGGCGCCCGTCTGCGACCGCGAGGGCCCGAAACGCGCCGCGCATCCGCTACCCTCCGGGCGATGGCCCTCGACCTCCAGAGCCGCTCCATCCGCACGCTCGCCTGGCTCGGCGACGTCGAGTACGAACGCGAGGTCCGCGTGCGCCTCGTCGCCCGCGGCGACTACCCGACCCACCGCCTCGACGCGATCAAGGCGCTGATCGTCTGCGCCGAGGCCCAGGCGGAGCTCCTCGAGGCGATCGAGCCGGCCCTCGAGGAGGAGGAGGCCGCCGTCGTCCGCCGCGGCCGCAACACCAGCGTCCGCGGCTCGACCCGCAGCCAGCGCAACACCAAGGCCTACCGCGCGGCCACGGGCTTCGAGGCGCTGATCGCCCACTGGTGCCACGCCCACCCCCGCGGCCGCGAGCGCCTCGCGGAGCTCGTCGACCCGCCGCTCGAGGCGATCATCGATCGCGCGATCGATCGCGCGAGCGTCAAGCTCCGCCGCGG
>JAGQIT010000104.1 GCA_020431135.1 Myxococcales bacterium
GCCTGACCTGTCCGTTCGAGCGACCGACGGCGCTCCGCAACGTTCGATGTCCACCAGCCCTGAGGCGGCGATCCCCCTCTCAGAAACAGAAGGGGAGGTACTTCGGGAAAAAGTGGCCGTCCGCGCCGCCGACGACGGCGTCACCTCCGGGTAGGAGGTCGATCGCCGCGGCCCAGGCGTAGGGAAAATCCTCGACCTCTGGACCCTCCGGCGGGACGTGCTCCCAGAGGAGCTGCCCGACGTCGTCGAGGAGAGCGACGTCGTCAGACCCGTCGCCCGTGCCCGTCGTCGTGCTCCAGATCGTCGCGCTCCCGGTCGTGGTCGCCGTCGCCGTCGCGTCGCCCGAGCTCTCCGCTCCGCCTGCGCAGGCGAGCGGCGCGAGGACAGCGGCGAGCGGAAGTTGAAGAAGAAGGGCGAGCCCGTGCGCGCCCGCGCACCTGCGAAGCGCGCCCGAGGCTCGCGCCCCGCCGGCGCCCTCACACCGACCGAGGAGTCCCCCGGCGCGCTCGCGTCCCACGTCGTCACGGTATCACGCGCATCCCAGCCCGACGTGTCCACTCGGACAGAACGACGGGTGGAGGGTCCGCACCCCACCCGCCCGCGCGCCCAACCTCGCGGCCCGCAGCGAGAGCCCAGCGCGCGCTCGCCTGCCCTCGCCAATCATGGCCGCCAGCCGCGGGCCGCCGGGGTGGGGTGTCGACTCCCCAGGCGATCGCCTGATCACGCGGACCTCGGGCGGGCACGCGGCTCGCAGCTCTACGGCGCAGGAGCTGCTGATCATGACCTACATCCTCCACGCATCCGCCACCACCATCGCCGGTCGCCGCAAGCGCAACGAGGACGCCTACGTGCTCGACCCCGACCTCGGGATCTTCGCCGTCATCGACGGCATGGGCGGCTACGCCGGGGGCGAGGTCGCCAGCTCGTTGGCCGCGCGGACGATCGCCGGCTTCTATCTGGCGATCGCCGAGGACGCGGAGGCGACCTGGCCCTACGCCCTCGACGTCGCGCGGACGATCGCCGAGAACCGCGTCGACGCGGCGATCCGCCTGGCCAACCGGCGGATCCGTCAGCGCCGCGAGGGGGTCGTCCTCGCCGGTGAGGACGACGAGTTCGCCGGCTTCGCGCTCCGCGACATGGGCGCGACGGTGGCGATGATCGCCCTCGGCACCGGCGGCGTCGTCGTCGGTCACCTCGGCGACAGCCGGGTCTACCGCCTCCGCGCCGGCGCCCTCGTCCAGCTCACCCGCGATCACTCGCTCTACGAGCAGCTCCTCGCCAGCGGCGCCGATCTGCCGCCGCTCGAGGAGTTCCCGCACAGCAACATCGTCACGCGGGCGCTCGGCCCCGTCGAGGACGAGCGCCCGGAGCTCTCGCGCCTCGACGTCGCGCCCGGCGATCGCTTCCTGCTGTGCTCGGACGGGCTCTCCGGCGTCCTCGGGCCCGAGGCGCTCACCGAGCACCTCCGCGACCTGGCGATCGACGCGGTCACCGACACCCTCGTCGAGGCCGCCTACGCCGCGGGCTCGCGCGACAACATCACGGCGATCGTCGTCGACGTCGAGGCCGCGCCGCGGCGGACGACGGCGCGTCACGCCGTCGCGTCGCGCAGCGCCTAGCGGCCCGTGACGGGTGTCCGATAGAGCGTTCGCCACGCGCCCTCGCACGGGGGCGCGTGGCGAGCCGCCCCGCGACCCACGACCGCGGCGGCTCGAACTCGCAGCGGCTCGCGCCGCGAGCAGACGCGAGCCGCAGAGGGTCACACCTCGCGCGCGGCGACGAAGCGCACACGCCACGCGCTCAGAGCAGCTGGATGTCGACGTCGACGCACCACTGAGCGGTCGGCGTCGGCTTCGCGGCGGCGATGTCGTAGAAGGCGGTGTTCGTGTTGCACTGACCGGCCCCGTCGACGCGGTAGAACGACCGCCCGGCCGGCGGCGGGACGTTGTCGACCGCGATCCCGAGGCCGGTGTCGGCGAAGAGCTCGCCGCCGCCGACCCCGACACAGAAGCTCTCGACCATGAGCTCGTAGTCGACGTCGACCTCGTGGTAGCCCGGCGTGACGTCGGCGTCGGCGAGGGCGAAGGGCGGCGCGATCGGCTCGGGGCTCGGGACGTCGCCCTCGTAGCCGTGGACCTCGATCGCCGGGTTCGTCGGGGCCCCGCGGGTCGCCGCGACCCAGTAGCCGACGCGGGAGATCCGCAGCGGCGGGGTCAGGCCGGTGAAGCACTCCTGCGACAGCATCCGCCCCGGCTGCCCGTCGAAGATGTCGGGCTCGAAGTAGCACCACAGCGGGAACTGGCAGGCGCCGTCGGCGTAGTGCTGGAGGCGCATCGCCGGCGGCTCCTCCTCGGTGGTCGAGCCGTCGGAGGTGCTCGAGCCCGTCGTCGTCCCGGTCGTCGTCGTCGTCATCCCGGTCGTCACGTCGGGGCCCGTGGTCGACGCGTCGGAGGTCCCGGTCTCGCTCGCCCCCGCCGAGCCGGAGCCGGCGTCCGACTCCGACGTCGCGTCGGCGCTGGTCCCCGCGGAGGCGCCGGAGCCCGAGCCCGTGCCCGCGCCGCTCGAGGCGGACGCGCTGGCGTCGTCGCCGTCGTAGTCGGGGCTGGCGAGGACGCACGCCGCCGCGACGACCACCGCGAAGACGACCACGAGGCGTCCCAGACCCGAGGCGCGACCACCCATCGCGGCCACGCTAGCACGGGGCCATCGACGTGCAGGCAGACGCCCCCGTCAACGGGGCTGGGCCCGCCCCGCGCCGGCCCAGCTCCGGCCCTTGACACGCGCGCGTGCGCTCCTGCACCGTGCGCGAAATGGAGCGTCTCCGCCCGACCCTCATCTCGCCCCGCGTCGCCCTCGTCGGCCTCTTCCTGCCCCTTGTCCTGCCCTTGCCCCTCGTCGGCGCCCTCGGCTGCGGGGCCGACGATCATGCGCCCGCGATCGCGACCCCGGTGCCCGCCGCCGTTGAGGACGACGCCGCGGCGGACGACGCCGAGCCCTCCGCGCCGACGCCTGCACCGGAGGAGGCGGCGAAGGAGGCGAAGGAGGAGCCCGTCGCCAAGCTCGAGCTGCCGGCGGTCGGCGAGCCCGGGCCCGCCTTCCTCGCGGTCGACGGCAAGGGGATCGTCAAGATCGACGACGGCGCCGTCACCCTGATCCCCGGCAGCCCGACCGACGGCCGCGAGCTCGCGATCGGCGGCGACGGCAACCTCTGGGTGCGCGGCTCGACCAGCCTCCACCGCCTCGACGGCGACGCCTTCACGACTGTCCTTGCGAGCAGCTACCAGGCCTTCGATAGCGGCCTCGACGGCTTCACCGTGACCCCCGAGGGCGAGATCTGGGCGGTCTCCTTCAACAGCGTCGCCCACTTCAAGGACGGCTCGTGGGGCGCCCGCGGCGGCATGACCCTCGCCGAGGGCGACACCGAGTCGTTCCACGGGATCACCCACGACCGCGGCGGCCACGTCTTCGCCGCCAGCACCAACAAGCTCCACGTCTACGACGGCGCCGAGTGGGCCGAGGTCGACCTCGGCAAGGCCAAGCCGCGCGACCCCTTCTTCAACGACATCGTCGCCGGGCCGCAGTTCGCCAAGAGCTACCTCGTCAGCGGCCTCGCCGTTCTCGAGATCGCCGAGGGCGGCGCCGCGGTCACCAAGGTGAAGATGGGCGGCGGCTCGTTCTCCAACTACGGCCACCTCAGCGTCGCCGGCGACGGCTCCCTCGCGGCGCTCAACCTCGACAGGATCCACGTCGTCGACGCCGGCGGCAAGCGCCGGAGCCCGCGGTCAAAGCACGGCGCCAGCGACGTCGCCGTCGCCGACGGCGGCACCCTGTGGATCCTCAACGCCGCCGGCGTGACGATCGTCCCGCGCGAGGGCGACGCCGTCGAGTGGCCGAGCGGCTCGATCCCCGAGATCGCCGGCGCCGTCTTTGACGTCCTGGTCCTCGGGTCAGGCCCCGAGAAGCTCCCGGGCGCCGGGCCGATCCGCAAGGGCAGCCTCAAGGGCAAGCTCACCCGCGACGGCCAGCCGATGGCCGGCCTCAAGGTCGAGCTGTGCCCGAGCCCGTCGCTGGTGATGTTCGGCAAGACCCCCTGCGACGGCGCCTCGGTGCGCCTCAAGGGCGAGTCGGGCGACGACGGCGTCTGGCAATTCGACGAGGTCCCGCTCGGCGACTACGGGATCGCCGTCAAGGTCGACGGCGCCTGGCAGGTCACCCTCGGCCTCAGCCTGAGCAACGACATGGCCGAGGGCGAGCTCCACGACGCCGGCGAGCTGGTGCTCCAGCACAAGGAGAAGAAGGGCAAGTGAAGGGCCGCGGTCGCCTCGCGGCTCACGACGGGAACCAAGTGTTGTAGCCGACGAGGGCGTCGCAGTAGCGCGCCGCGAACTCGCCGGTAGCCGCCCCCTCGAGGTGACCGCGGACGATCGGCGCGTCGGGGTCCTTGCCGTCGACGACGAGAACCACATCGACCGAGACGTTGTCGCCGTCGACGCGGTGGAACGCGCGG
>JAGQIT010001231.1 GCA_020431135.1 Myxococcales bacterium
GACCTGATCGACGCGGTCCGCCAGATCCGCTGATCGGCGCCCTCCGCCCCGCTGTGTAGGCGGATGTGCGCGCTCAGGCCGGCTGCAAAATCGCCGAGTAGCCACCAGGTGGGCTATTCTGGCCGCTGCCGCCGTCGATGAGCGTCCCTCCGAAACCACCACGGCCGCCGCCGCCGCGACCGGTCGCGCGCCAAGAGGCCCCGACCGAGGAGATACCCCTGGTCGACGCCGTGGAGGAGCCGACGAACCCGGTGATCCCGCCTCGCCCCGCGCCGGCGAGCCTGGTCGGCACGGTGCTCGCCGAGCGCTACCAGGTGCTCCGGATCATCGCCGAGGGCGGGATGGGCAGCGTCTACCTCGCCGAGCACATCACCATCGGCCGCCGCCTCGCGGTCAAGGTGCTCAGCACCGATCTCGGCAACAGCCCCGAGGTCGTCCAGCGCTTCCTGCAGGAGGCCCGGGCGGCGTCGATGATCCAGCACGAGCACATCGTCGACATCATCGACTTCGGCTACACCCAGCAGGGCCAGGCCTTCCTGGCGATGGAGCACCTCGAGGGCGAGGACCTGGCGACCACCCTCGAGCGCGAGGGTCGCCTCCCCTGGGCGCGGCTGCGGCGGATGGTCCTCCAGATCTGCCGGGCCCTCAACGCCGCCCACGAGAAGGGCGTGATCCACCGCGACATGAAGCCGGACAACTGCTTCCGGATCAAGCGCGGCGGCAACGCGGACTTCATCAAGCTCCTCGACTTCGGGATCGCCAAGGTGGTCACCGAGTCCGGCACCTTCCGCGGCAAGAAGCCGGTCGCCGCGACCGAGGCCGGCACCCTCCTCGGCACCCCCGAGTACATGGCGCCGGAGCTCGCCCGCGACTGCGTCCCCGACGCCCGCGTCGACATCTACTCCCTCGGGGTGATGATCTACGAGCTCCTCACCGGCGTCGTCCCCTTCAAGGGCGAGACCTTCATGTCGACGGTGGCGATGCACCTCACCCAGGACGTGGTGCCGCCGCGTCAGCGGGCGCCGAGCGCCGACATCCCGCCGGCGATCGAGGCCGTGATCATGCGCGCCCTCGCCAAGGATCCGATCGATCGCTTCCAGGACATCCGCGAGATGACCGAGGCGCTCGTCGCCGCCGATCAGCGCCTGCGCTCGACCGGCCTCTTCCTCCCGGCGATCCCAGACACCCCGGACGAGGCGCCGACGACCGCGTCGACGAGCCACGCGGGGGTCGAGCGCGCGCCGACCCTCAACGTCACCCTCCAGTCGTCGCCCGGGGCGCGCTCGACGACGCCGCAGCACCCGCTCAACACCGGCAGCTACCCCGCCCTGTCGTCGCAGGTGACGACGACCGGCGGCCACGCGGTGACGACCTCGAGCCAGCACCCGTCGCTGACCGGACCGCACCCGGTGGTGAACACCGGCCAGCACCAGGTCATGTACCCCTCCGGGATCAGCCGCGTCGAGCAGGGGCCCGCGGTCACGGACTCGCTCGACCAGCTCGTCGAGACCATCGACCGCGTGCGCCCGAACCCCTACCGCTGGCTGTCGGGCGTGCTCGCGCTCGTGGTCATCGCCCTCGGCGTCACGGTCTGGGGGTTCAACAAGAAGGACCCAGCCGAGGGCGCGGCGAAGGCCGCCGACGCGTCCACGACGACGCCTGTCCCGCAGGACACGCCGCAAGCGAGCGCCAGCGCCGGCGACGACGCGTCGGCGAAGCCCCCCGCGCCGAACGAGGCCGCCGACAGCGAGGGCGAGGAGATCAACACCGACCCGCGGATGGGCGCCCTCAAGGCGATCACCGAGGACGAGCGCCGGCAGATCTCGGCCGACCTCCTGCGCTACGTGAAGAAGTGCGCCAAGAGCCACGGGCTGCGCCCGAGCAACGCGGCGCAGGTCAGCGTCGGCCTCCGGGTCAAGGCCGGCACCGGCAAGATCAGCGCCGACATCCCGAGCGAGGTGATCGGCACGCTGATGGGCACTTGCATCCTCCAGGCCGTGAACAGCACCCAGTTCCAGCCCGGTCGCAAGGCGATGCGCTTCGACATGATCTTCGGGCCCTGAGCCGACCGCAGGGGACGTGAGCGACGTCGAAGCCAAGGCCGCGCACCTCCGCGACGGCGCCGAGCTCACGGACCGCGGCGGCTTCACGATCGACGGCGCGCGGGCGCGGAAGAAGCTCCAGGCCTACCAGCTCGCCGACCCCCACGCGTACGTCCTCCACGCGATCGAGGCGGCGGTGCTCCGCGGGGCGACGGCGATCACCGTCCGCTACGACGCCGACGACGTCCACCTCGAGTTCGACGCCCGCTTCACCGCCGGCGAGCTCGCCGACCTCTACCCCGCCCTCTTCGCCGACGGGCGCAGCCGCGCGCTGCGGGCCGTGCAGGAGCTGGCGATCGCGAGCACGGCGGCGATGGCCCTGGAGCCGCAGTTCATCCGCGTCACCAGCGGCGACGGGGAGACGGCCGCCGTCCTCGAGATCCGCGGCGAGCGCGAGACGCTGACGGAGCGCGCGAGCGACCTCCACGGGACCGCGATCCACGTCCGCGACCGCGGCGGCGTCGGCCTCCTCCTCCAGGCGCTCGCGGCCGCCGTCGGCTCGATCCGCGAGATCGTCTACATCGTCCAGCGCTGCCGCTGGGCGCGGCTCCCGATCTACTGCGGCGACCGCTGCGTCTCGCGGTTCCTCGACCACGAGCCGCTCCTCGCCGTCGTCTCCGAGACCCGCGGCGCCGTCGCCTGGCACGCCGGGATCCACCGGGTCGACCGCGAGCCGACGCTCTACCTCCTGAGCAACGGGGTCCTCGTCAAGAAGGCGCCGCTCCCGGAGGCCCCCGCGGGCCTGCACGTATGGGCCGACTCGACGACGCTGCGCAAGGACCTGTCCCAAGGGGACGTCGTCCGCGACGAGGCCTACGACGCGCTCCTCGCCGACCTCGAGGTGATCACGGCCGCCGTTCTCCGCCGCCTGCTGGCGACGCGGAGCAGCTCGAAGCGCCACCTGAAGGGCCTCGGGACGTGGCTGCGCGGCCTCTCCTCCGACGCCGCGGCGGCGTGGCTCGAGCGGGTCCCGGCGCTGCGCAAGGTGCCGCTGTGGACGATCGTCGGCGACGCGCCCCTGAGCACCGACGACCTCGCCGCGGGGCCGCGGCCGATCGAGTTCGTCCGCTTCGCCGCCGCCGCGAGCGGCCGCGTCGTCATCGCCGACGACGAGCGCGTCCCCGCGCTCCTGCGCCGCCTCTTCCCCGAGGAGGTCGAGGATCGCACCGAGGTCCTCAGCGATCTCGAGGCCCGCCAGGCCGCCTACCGGCGCTTCCTCAAGCGGCGGCGCGACGACCAGCTCCCGCCCGGCCGCTACTACGCGGAGCGCGAGCTCAAGATCGGCACGTTCCACGGGCGCGTCGGCGTCCTCGAGGGCGGCGAAGGCCGGGCGCGGCTGATCCTCCGGGTCGGCGGCTGCGTGCTCACGACGCTGCGCCCGGAGCTGCCGGTGCCCGGGATCGTCGCGGTGATCACGGCGCCCCTGACCCCGTGGTCGACCCACGACGGCGTCGCCCCGGACCACCTCCTCGCCCAGGCGATGCTCGGCCTCGTCCTCCTCCTCGAGGAGCTCCTCGACGGCTCCGAGGGCGTCCCGTGGGACCACCGCAGGCGCTACGCTCGCTGGGCGCGGCACGGCGAGCACGTCCTCGATCTCCTCCTCCGCGTCGACTTCCCCGAGGCGAGCGCGCGGGCGCTCCTCGAGGGCTACCCGCGGGTGATGTCACCGGAGCGGAGCGCCCTCGGCTGGGGGGAGCTGCGGCCCAGGCTCCTCGCCGCCCTCGCCTTCGACGTCGAGGTCGACGGCGACGCGAGCGAGCGGACGCTCGACGAGATCGTCAGCCTCCGCGCAGAGCGAGGGCCGCTGCGCTGGGCGGCGCCCGAGACGACCTCGCCGACCGGCGACGCGCCCCTGGTCCGCACGAGCGAACGCGATCGCGACCTCCTCCGCGACCTCCTCGGCCACCACATCTTCGCCAGGCCGCCGGTCGCTCCGCCGACGCCGCCGATGCCCGCGGTGCCGCTGCGCGTCGCCGTGCCGATCGGCGATCTCGGCTGGGGCGGCGAGCTCGGGGTCGTGGCGGAGCCCGGCGCCTGGGATGGGGCTGCGGTGTGGATCGCCCGCCCCGTCGACGGCGACCTCCACGTGCCGCTGGCCCTGCCGCTCCCGGGGATCCGCGCGGTCATCCGGCCGAAGCGGGGGGTCCGCGCCGATCCGCAGCGCTTCGTCGCGGCGATCCGCCGCGCCCTCCCCAGCCTCGTCCGCGCCGCGATCGAGGCCGCCGCCGCGATCGTCTACCGCCACATGCCGCCCACGCCCCAGTACA
>JAGQIT010001232.1 GCA_020431135.1 Myxococcales bacterium
CGGCCACGCGCCGGTCGTCGGCATCGAGCTCAACCGCGACATCGTCGACCTCCACCGCGGGCGCCTCGCCGACTTCTCGGGGATCGCCGCGCTGCCCGGGGTCGAGCTCGTCGCCGACGAGGCGCGCTCGTTCCTCGCCCGCGACGATCGCCAGTACGCGGTGATCACGATGTCGCTTATCGACACCTGGGCGGCGACCGGCGCCGGCGCCTACGCGCTCTCGGAGAACGGCCTCTACACCGTCGAGGGCTGGTCGCGGATCGTCGATCGCCTCGCCCCCGACGGCGTCTTCACGGTCGCCCGCTGGTACAAGAAGCAGGCGCCGGGGGAGACCGCGCGGATGATCGCCCTGGCGATGGAGGTGCTCTGGCGCCGCGGCGTCGACGATCCGCGGGCGCACCTCATCGTCGTCCAGGAGCGGCGGACCGCGACCCTGCTCCTGTCGCCGACGCGGTTCACTGAGGCCGACCTCGACCGCATTCAGCGCGAGGCCGTGCGCATCGGCGTCAACATGCTGATGACCCCGCGCCGCGATCCGACGCACCCGCTGCTCAAGGAGCTGGCGGCGATCAAGGACCGCGACGCGCTCTGGACCTGGGCCGACGCCCAGTTCTTCGACCTGACGCCGCCGACCGACGATCGCCCCTTCTTCTTCTCGATGCTGCGCCCGTCGACGTGGCTGCGCGGCGGCGTCGACACCCGCGGCCTCGACCTCGCCTTCCTCGGCAACCTGCGCGCGACCCAGACGCTGGTCTACGCGACCCTCGCGGCGATGCTGCTGACGGCGCTGGCGATCCTCGTGCCCCTCGGCCTGCGCCGGCGCGAGCTCGACGCGCTGCCCCGCGGCGAGCTCCTCGCGGCCTCGGCCTACTTCGGGCTGATCGGCCTCGGCTTCATGTTCGTCGAGATCGGCCTGCTCTCCGAGGTCGGCGTCTTCATCGGCCACCCGACGCTCTCGCTCGCCGTCGTCTTGGGGGGGATCATCGCCGCGACCGGCCTCGGCTCGCTGCTCAGCGGCGCCGTGCCGGTCGAGCGCGGCCGCCTCGCCTGGCTCTACCCGCTCGCGCCGGCGCTGCTGATCGCCGCGTCGATCGTCGCCGCGCCGCCGCTCACCGACAGCTTCGCCGGCGCCGGCACGGGCCTGCGGATCCTCCTCTCCCTCGCCCTCATCGCGCCGCCGGCCGTCGGCATGGGCCTCGGCTTCCCGCTCGGCCTGCGCCTCCTCCAGGCGCGCGGCCACGCCGTCGACCTCGGCCCGTGGATGTGGGGGATCAACGGGGCCTTCGGCGTCTGCGCCAGCGGCCTCGCCCTCGGCCTGTCGATGGTCGCCGGGATCCCGACGACCATGGCTGTCGGCGCGCTCTGCTACCTCGCGCTCCTGCCGTTGACCGCCGTTCTAAGCCGCCGCGAGGAGGCTGTCTGAGTATCCGGCGCGCGCCGTCGACGAACAGGGCGGAGGGGACCGGCGCCGTGAACTGGACGGGGGGTCTCGGCGGCCAGGAGCTGCGGGCGAAAGCGCGCGCTGCTACGATGCGCCGATGACGAGCGCGACGCCTGGCCTTGCCGTCGGCGACGACGAGGTGATCCGCTGCTGGTGGGCCGGGGATGACCTCGAGTACCGCCGCTATCACGATCACGAGTGGGGGCAGCCGGTCGCCGACGACCGCCGCCTCTTCGAGAAGATCTGCCTCGAGGGCTTCCAGGCCGGCCTGAGCTGGCTGACGATCCTGCGCAAGCGGCCGCGGCTGCGCGAGGTCTTCCACGACTTCGACCTCGAGAGGGTCGCGGCGATGGGCGAGGCGGACGTCCTCCGCCTCCTCGACGACCGCGGGATCATCCGCCACCGCGGCAAGATCGAGGCGACCATCAATAACGCCCGTCGGGCACTCGAGCTGCGGGCGGAGGAGGGCTCGCTCGCCGCCTTCTTCTGGCGCTTCGAGCCGCCGGCGACGGAGCGGCCGGCGCGGCTCGATCACGACGCCCTGCGCTCGCTCGGCCAGACCCCGACCTCGAAGGCGCTGAGCAAGGCGCTCAAGCGCCGCGGCTGGCGCTTCGTCGGCCCGACCACCTGCTACGCGTTCATGCAGGCGATGGGGATCGTCAACGACCACCTCGAGGGCTGCCCTGCGCGCGCCCGAGTGCTCGCGGCGCGGGCCGGGTTCGCCGTCCCGAAGTCGGCGAGCCACAGCCATCCATGATGACGGCGAGGATGTACGTCGCGCGGACCTCTGCCGTGGCTCCACAGAGGGGTCCCGAGGACAGGTTGCGCGCGCTCGGCGGGCCTCGTCGTAGACGCTTGAACGCCGCTCTCGCGGAGGCGTCGCGCGTGCTCTCGCGCCGCGATCGCGGGCGCTCTCGACAGCGCTAGGGAGCAGCCCGCCGCGGTCGGGCGAAGGTCGCGGCGTGGTATCGTCCTCCTCGGTGAGAGGTGAGCTGTGAGCGGTAGCGGCGGCGTCTCGGTGCGGGCGGGACCTTCGCCGCGGCTCAATCGCAACTCGCGCGGGCAGATGCGGCGGGCGGTCCGTCGCGCCGTCAGCAAGCGCGGCAAGCCGCTCGGCGAAGGGGACGAGCTGCGGCCGCGCTCGTGGGTCTGCGCGACGTGCGGTCAGCTCGCCTGGCCCGAGGCCGTCGATCCTCACCGCGACGACCACGCGCGCCCGCCGACGGTCACCGCGGAGTGCAGCCACTGTGGCGACCGCGCGTGGATCGACCTCGGCGACGAGTCGACGGCGCTGGTGATCAGCTCCCGCGAGCACAACCCGGGGCGGCGCCTCGCCTTCAACGTCGCCCTCTACGCGGCCGCGGGGGCCTTCCTGATGATCGTCCTGGCGACGATCGCGGTGAACGTCGTCGATCTCTGGGTGGCGTGGATCGGCGCTGCGATCGGGGCCTTGGGCGCGCTCCGCCTCAACCGCGGCGGCGCAGCGCCGCCCGCACTACTACCTGTCCGATGGAGCATGTCTCTCCCGCCGGCGGAGGCGACGACGGAGGAGGTCGCCGGCGCGATCGATGCCGCCGACGAGGGGATCGCCGCGCCGCTGACGGGTCGTCGCTGCCTCGCCTACGAGGTCGCCGTGCGTGACGACGAGCGCGCCGACGCGCCGCCGCCGACGTGGGCGCTCGTCGAGCAGCGCGTCGGGGCCTTCACGATCGCGGGCGAGGCCTTCGAGGGGGCCGGCGTCCACCTCGACCTCGAGCGCGAGTACCTCGGGCAGGCGGCGAAGATCGACCTCTCGCCGGCGGCGGTCGCCTTCCTCCAGCAGCGCGGGCTCGAGCCGGGGGTCGACACGCTCCACCTCTTCGAGTCGATCGTCCGCGTCGGCGACGGCGTCGTTCTCCGCCGCGGCCCGAGCGGGGCGCGCCTCTCCCCGCGCAAGGCGCTGGCGGCCGCCCCCGCCGACCGGCCGATGGTGTAGGCCCGCAGCGCAGGCCCGCGGCGCCCGGGATCACCTGCCGCAGCCCGACGGACGTTTTTGAGCGCGGGCCTGCGTCAGGCGTGTCCGGGCGGCGCGCTCGGCCGGGGCTGTGCAGCCGCTGCGACGGCGGACGTCGGCGCCGCGGGTCGACGCGCTCGGCCGTCGTGCTCGCCCGCGGCGCGGTACCCTCTCCCGGTGACGGCTCACTCCGCGAGCGGCGCGGGCACGCGGCTCCTCGACGAGTTCATCGTCGGCGCCCAGCAGCGCGGCGAGCGGTCGGTGTCGATCGCGAGGATCGTCGTCTGCGCGGCCTTCCTCGCCATGCACCTGCCGCTGCGGATCGGCCTGATGGCCGACGGCGATCCGAAGTCGTGGATCCTGATCAGCGGCCTCGCGCTCGGCCTCGTGCTGTCGCTGCGGACCCTCGCCCGCAGCCGCAGCGCCCTGACGTCGATGGGGGTCTATACGTCGGTGGCGATCGACGCGTTCATCGTCTACCTGACGATCGTCACCGGCGTGATCTGGCCGCACGAGGGCTACATCGGCCTCCTCCGCGAGCACGAGCCGGCGATCATCTACCTGGCGATCGTCGCCTCGGGGCTCCGCCTCTCGGATCGCGGGGCGATCTTCGGCGGGATCATCCACGCCGTCGGCCTCGTCGGCCTCCTCGTTCTCGACGCCGCGCTCTGGGGCGACGCCCTCCGCTACACCTACCTCGAGATCGTCTTCGCCGGCGCCTTCCTCGTCGGCGCCTCGATCATCGCCT
>JAGQIT010001233.1 GCA_020431135.1 Myxococcales bacterium
CGCGTCGGCGATGACGACGTCGTCGTCGCCGACCCAGCGCGAGAGAACCACCGTGTTCCAGCCCTTCTTGAGGTTGAAGGTGCCGAGCTTGACCCACTGCGAGCCGTTGCCCTTCTGGTTGACCTTGACGGTGCCGAGCTTGTTGCCCTGGGCGTCGAAGATGACGAAGGGCGCGGCGGTCGAGCGGTCGGTGGCGGCGGGCCACCAGGCGTCGATGGTCCGGGTGGCGTCGGCGGTCAGGTAGAACGAGAACGTCGCGCCGTCGGAGACGGCCTCGGTCGACGCCCACCAGTAGCCGGTGCCGTGGTAGCCGGCGACGTTCGCCGACGAGTTCCAGTTGCCGGAGACCTCGATCTTGGCGACGGAGCCGTTGTTGTTGTTGTTGTTCGAGTCGACGATGATCGTGCTCTGCGGGATGTCATCCGGCGGCGGCGGCGGGTCGTCCTGCGGCGGCGGCGGCGGATCGTCCTGGGGCGGCTGCTGGCCGTTGCAGTAGGCGCTGATCTTGCTCATGTAGCTGGCCCACGGCCAGTTGGCGCCCGGGTCGACGCGGTTGTAGGGCTGGAGCTGCCCGTGACCGATGATGTGGTACTTGTCGCGCGGGATCCCGTGGTCCTTGGTGATGTCGCAGACGAGCTCGGCAGAGGCGTTGATGAGGCCGCTGTTCCAAGACTTCTGCGACGCCTTGCCGGCGTGCTCGATGCCGATGGTGAAGTTGTTGTTGCTGTAGCCGTCGCGCCAGCAGTCCTTGCCGCCGTTGAGCGAGCACTTGTAGCTCGCGCCGATGTGCCAGGCCTTGCGCGACTCCTCGACGAGCTGGGTGATCTCGGAGCCGTAGTCGTTGACGACGTAGTGGGCGCTGACGCCGGCCTGGGAGTTCTTCAGCCAGCCCCAGCAGCCGGAGTACGAGCCCTCGCAGGTGTGGATGATGACCATCGCTGGGTCGCCGATCTTGCCGCTCGGGCGCGCCGACTGGTTCGGCGACTTGCGGTAGATCGCCTTGTCGTAGTCCGGGCCCTTGGCCATCTGCGGGATCGGCGGGGGCTCGGTGAAGTCGGGGTTGATGTCGATCGCGTCGAGGCTAGCGACGACGCCCTCAGCGCCCTCGACGATGATGCCGTTGCGGATGACCTCGTAGATCTCGCGGTGGATGTAGGCGGCCTGCGCCTCCTCGTCGACGATGCCGCTGTAGGCGACCAGGGCGGGGGCCCAGGCCGCGACGTCGGCGCGGTCGAAGTTCATGTCGTCGGCGATGTTGGCGAGGACCGCCGCGCCGGCGCGGATGTTGCTGCGCAGGTCGTGCATCGCCTCGACCTCGGTGACCTGGGCGATCTCGGCGCCGAGGCGGACCTGGTCGCCGCGCAGGCCCATGACGCCGTAGGCGGCGGGCATGCCCTCGAACTCCTCCTCGCCGACGACCATCTCCCACTGGCTCTCGGTGAAGGCGAGCGACTTGAGGATCTCGACCGGCACGTCGAACTCCTTCGACGCGTCGGAGAAGGCGCCCTCGAGGCCGGTGAGGATCACGTCCTCGGTCGACGCGGCGTTGGAGCCGCCCTCGTCCGAGTCGTCCTCCGCGGCCGGGTCCTCGCCCGACGGCAGGCCGTTGTTGCCGAGGGTGAGGTCATCGTCAAAGTTGCCGGCGTAGCAACCGGAGAGGGCGACCGCCGCGATCGCGAGGCTGGTCACGCTGGACAAGAGGGTTCGGCTAGACATCAAGGGCTCCTTCCGTGGATCTTCCAGGCGGCGCTGGGGGCCGCGCGAACTCACGCTAGAGGAAGTCGGATTGCTTGTGCAAGCAACTTCCACTGCCAGTGAAAGTCCTGTGATTTGCACTGCAATACAAAGAAAAGAGCAGCGTTAGGGATGGGTTTTCGAGGTTTTCCGCCGGTCCGGGACCTTCCACCGCGCAGCCAAATGCGCAGTTATCCGCCCCTGGGTGGGGTGATTCACGGGGCGCTGGCGCGCGCGGAGGTCACGATTGTGACAGCGCCGCGTCCTCGGCGTCGGCGACCAGGGCGACG
The DNA here is from genome assembly GCA_020431135.1 of Myxococcales bacterium. Taxonomy (GTDB): domain Bacteria; phylum Myxococcota_A; class Polyangia; order Nannocystales; family Nannocystaceae; genus JADJRG01. Next base: position 2,025 of record JAGQIT010001233.1, read on the forward strand.
ACCGCTGGCGACCGGAGCTCGGCCGCCGCGAGGGTGCCGAGGAGGGCGCGGGCGAGGAGGCGACGCAGCCGCGGCCGCTCGATCTCTCGACCGGCGCGCCAGTCGAGGCTCGTGACCTCGACGAAGCCGACCCAGCCGCGGAGGGCGAGGCGGGTCAGCGGGGCGTCCTCGAGGCCGAGGCGCTCGCGGAGCTGGCGGGCGAAGGCGCCGCGCGTGCGCTCGACGATCTCGACGACCTCCGGGTCGCTGCCGATGCCGCTGCGCAGGAGCGTCGCGTAGGCCTCGCCGTGGCGCTCGACGAAGTCGAGGTAGGCGTCGAGGCCGCGGAAGAGGAGCTCGGTCGGCGCCAGGCCGATGTCGGCGGTGGCCGCCGCGGTCGCCTCGAGGAGGCGCTCGGCGGCGACCCGGACCGTCGCCACGTAGTAGTCCCGCTTGCTCGGGAAGTAGTGGTAGAG
>JAGQIT010001234.1 GCA_020431135.1 Myxococcales bacterium
CCGCGCATGAACGCCTCCACCGCCGTCTTCGCCTCCTTGAGGCCGACGCCGGTCAGCCGGCGGAACTCCTTGATCGCCTGGATCTTCCGCCCCGCCCGCGCCAGCGCCTCGGCCTCCGAGAGGTCGTAGCGCGGAGCGCTCGTCGCCGGCGCCGGCGCGGCGGTCCGCGTGCCGCCTCCGCGACTCGCTAGCGCAGCCGTCGCGGCGGAGCTCCAGCGACCGTGGGCCATGAAGTGCTCGACCTCGTTCTTGGCGTCGAGCAGGCTCGAGCCCACGCGCTCGCGGTAGATCTTGATGGCCTGGATCTTCCTGCCCAGTCGAACCTGCTCTTCGATCGCCTCGCGCATGCTCACCCTCGCTCTCGCCGCGGTCCCGAGGTCGTCAATCTAGCACTGACGAGGTCCGCTTCTCCGCCTGGTTGTGCCCCGGCCGCAGCCGGACATCTCGCTCGATGCTGCGCCCCAGCGCGCCCCTTCGGACAGGCGAGCCGGCGCCCGGGTGTCAGGCTCTGCGACGGCGTACGCTGGCCTGTCGCTGCGCAAGGTGGTCTCGACCGCGCTCGTATTCGCGGGCTGCGCGGCGCGGCGAGAGACCAGCCGACGCCCGCCGCCGACCCGCGCTACTTGCAGGTCCCCTTCGGGATCCCGCAGGGCCCCGAGGAGCACTTCCCGCTCTTGCACTCGTCGTCGAACGAGCAGCTGTCGCCGAGCTCGAGCGACGCCGGGCAGTAGGGGGTGCCGCAGACCTTCGGGTACGCGGCCTCGCGCTCGTCCTTCGGCGGCGCGATCACGACGCCGTCGACGTCGAGGTCCTCGGCCGCGCCCGCCGGGCCGTCGCGGCGCCCCTCCGCGCGCTCCCACATGCGGATGAAGGACTCCGCCGAGGTCGCCAGCGGCGAGGTGTCGACGCCGAGCTGATCGAGATCGGCGACCAGCTCCCCGAGGAGGCCGACGTGGGCGAAGCCGCGGGTGTCGAGGTCGCCACCGACGGGCGGCGGCCCGAGGTCGAGCTGATCGCGGCGCTGGCAGGCGGCCTCGGCGGCGAAGGAGGCCGAGCAGGCGCCGAGCTCCCCGAAGCGCGGCCGCGTCTGCTGGATGAAGCCGTTGAAGTCGGTGCCGAAGCCGACGTCGACCTTCAGCCCCTGCTGCCCGAAGAGATAGGCCTGCGCGAAGGAGCGCGACGAGCCGTGGCACGAGTTGTCGACGCCGCCCGGCCCGTAGTGGTTGGTCTCCTCGTGGGCGGTGCGCAGGCCGAACATCCCCCCGGTCTCGCGCAGCGCGGCGATCACCCAGGCGGGGGTCGTCTTCTCCTCGGCCTGCTTGTCCGGCGTCATGATCTCGCGGAAGTGGCCGTGCGAGACGTAGATCGGGTAGTAGTCGTGGGCCTTGGCCGCGTCGTAGAGGTCCTCGATCGAGCGCTCCGAGAGGTGGGCGGCGTCGATGAGCATCCCCCGCTCGACCATCGCGTCGACGAGGTCGAGCCCCTCGGGCGTCAACCCCTTGGTGTTGCGGCACTCCTCGTCGACGTCGAAGCCGAGGGTCAGCGTGTCCGTCGTCAGGCCGCAGTCCTGGTCGATGTGACAGTTGAGGGTGAACTGCGCGACCTGGAAGACGGCGTTGTGCGGCGCGGCGCCGCCGAAGCGGTTGTCGAGCTGATGGACGAGCTGAAAGGAGCGGACGCCGAGGGCGTGGAGCTGCTCGAGCTGCGGCTCCCACGGGTCGTCGCCGAAGATGTGCGAGGCCTCGATGCTGAGGACCATCGCCAGCTTGCCGGCGCCGGCGATCTCGCGGGCGTGCGCCGCCGAGAGGGCGATCTCGAGCCAGTCGTGCTCGGCCGCGAGGGCGTTGGCCATCTCGAGCTGGAGGAGAACGTCGGCCATCTCGTCGCACTCGGGGCGATCGAGGTTACCGGGCGGGAGGGCGCGGCAGAGCCAATCGAAGGAGACCGCCGACATGACGACGACGCGCAGGCCGTCGTCGTGGGCCTTCTTGAGCCAGCCCTCCCACGCCTGCTGGTGGGCGATCGTATCCCAGCGCGGCCAGCCCTCGAAGCTCGGCGCGCCCTCCTTGCGCTTCTCGTGGAGGCCGGTGTCGCCGGCGGTCCCCTCGATGTCGCCGAGGAACTCCGACGCCGGCGTGCCGCCGAGGAAGAGGATCAGGTTGAGGAAGGGGACCATGCTCGCCAGCGTCGCCAGGTCGATCTGCAGCGGCTGCTCCTGGCAGAGGTCGAGGAGCCCGGCGAGGTTCGAGCGCAGGCGGGCGTGATCGCCAGGGAAGCCGCCGTCGCAGCTGGCGAGCGCGACCTCCAGGGCGCCGCTGTGCTCCCCCGCCAGCCAGCCGCCGCCGAAGGCCTCCTCCGCCATCATGTGGAGGTGAAGGTCGGCGTAGCCGACGATCGGCTCCGGCGGCAGGGCGTCCGTCGTCGATGAGGCGCCGCTGCTCTCCCCGCCCGTGGTCGTCGTCGTCGATCCGCCCGTCTCGCTGGCGCCGCCGCTCGAGCCGGACGAGCCCGAGGTCGCGGCGCTCGCGGTCCCGGTCTCTGCGATCGTCGTCGCCGCCGTCGCGCTCGCAGTCCCCGTCATCGTCGCGGAGGAGCCCGCGCTGTCGTCCCCAGCGCACGCGGTCGCGCTGAGGGGGAGAGCGGCGGAGAGGAGCGCGCGCAGGAGGGTCTCGGCGGATCGCAGGGGCATCTCCCCCGCTCCTACCACGCCCGGTCGAGCGCCGCGCCCCCTACCCCGCTCGCGATCGCCAGCACCGCGCGGGGACGTCGGCGCTCTCGCGGACCGCCGTGTCGCCCCTGCCCTTGGCGACGGGCGACGGCCCACGGTCGGCGGTGTCGACGCGACCGCCGGGTCGTTTGCGACCGCCGGCTGCTTGCCAGGCGCGGCCCGCCCGGTCTGCGCGGCCCCTCCCCGCGACCCCTCAAGCGCTCCCGCGACCTGCCACGAGCTCCGCTTCAGACACGAGGCCGCGCTCGCGCCTCACCTGCACTCTTGACCAGGCCCAGACGGACGACGCGGCGGACGATCGCCGTGACGCTCCGGCCGCAACGCGCCGCGATCGCCTCGAGCCCCGCGTCCGTCGCCCACGCGTCGATGAGCGCACGGTCGGCGTCCACCGTCCACCGCGAGCCGCTCGCGCGCGGCGACGGCGACGGCTTCGCGCCGACGGCGGTGTGCCCCCCTCGTCGGCCGGGCAACGAAGGGCGCAGCTCCTCGAGGAAGCGGCTCGGCGCGCTCGCGCTCGCCTGGAGAAACACACGCTCCGACGCGCGGGTCAGGCCGACGTAGAAGATCCGGCGCTCCTGCTCGGTCCACGAGCTCTGGGCGATCCCCTCGGGCTCGGTCTCCGTGCCCGGGAGCGCCTCCCCGCGCCGCTCCGCCGGGCACAGCCCCTCCGCGAGCCTCGGCAGGAGAACGCAGCGCCACTCCCTCCCCTTCGCCTTGTGGATCGTCGACACCCACACGCGCCCCTCCGGCGAGGCGCCGGCGCTGGGATCCAACGCCTTGAGCGCGCCCTCGGCGGCCGCGGGTGCGACGTCGAGCGAGGAGAAGAGCCGCAAGACAGCGGCGAGCTCCGCCGCGTTCCTCTCCCGGCGCCGCTCGGAGGCAGACGGTGGGCTGAGCTGCGCCTCGAGATCCGCGTGTTCGACGAGGACGTCGATCGCCTCCTGGGTCGACGTCGCCCAGCGGATGAGCTCGAGGGTCCGCGAGAGCTCAGCCATCGCGTCCACCGCGGTCGACGACTGCCCGAGGCTCTCCGCGAGCGCGCGGTCCGCGAGGACGCTCGACAGACGCCCCCGACGCCGCTTGAGCTGGCGCGCGAACCTCTCCTTGGCGATGAAGCGATCCGGAGCGAAGGCGATCCGCCACGCGTCGTCCATCTCCGCCGGCGCGTCCGAGGTGGCGAGCCGAAGGTACGTCGCCACCAACGCCGCCGCGCGGCTCGACCGGAGCCGCTCGAAGTCCTCGGTCTCCATCGGGATCTTCGCCGCGGCGAGCTCCGCGAGCACGCCGACCCCCTGCTCCCGCGCCCGGTACAGGACGGCGATCTCTGGGCGAGAGACCCCTTCGGCGACGAGCTCACGGATCGTCGAGCAGATGTCGGAGGCGCCGCGGATCACCCCCTCGCTCGCGCCGGCGCCGACGATCTCGAGGCCCTCGCGCCCCTCGTTGCGCCGGATCAAGGTCGCCGCCGCCGTCGCGATCGTCGCGCCGAAGCGGAAGCTCCGCGACAGGGGGTACTCACGGACCTGCCTCCAAGGGAAGGTCCCCGCGAAGTCCTGGATGTACCGAGGATGCGCCCCCCCCCACTCGTTGATCCCCTGGTCCTCGTCGCCGACCGCGATGATCGAGGTCTCCGCGCTCGACAGGCGCCTGAGCAGCTCGACCCGCGCCAGGTTGACGTCCTGAAACTCATCGACCAGGAAGTGGCTCACGCGCCCGAGCAAGCGCGGGTGCTCGCGCAGGATCCCGACCGCCGTGTAGACCATGTCCGCGAAGCCGACGCGCAGGCGCCCGTCACCGAGCCGAAGCGACTCAAAGAGCGCGTAGCCGTCGACCAGCGGCTCGTTCCCCTTAAAACGCGCGCGCTTCGGCGAGACGAGGTGCGCCTTCCAGAAGGTGATCGCGTCGATGAGATCCTCATCGTCCTGGATGTCCTTCGACAGGCGCTTGCGGACGCGCCGCGCGAGGGAGCTCGAGCTCCCGACGTCCACGATCAGCTCTCGCGTGAGGAGCCCCCGGCGCTCGGCCGCGCGTACGACCTGCAGGCCGAGGCTGTCGAACGTGCTCACGCGAACGTCCGCGATCCCGCGCGCGCCGAGGCGCTCCTGGAAGTGGGTGGCGATCGCCTTGTTGAACATGACGACGCGGACCCCCGAGGGCTCGACCCCTGCGGCGCACAGGCGCTCGACGAGGCCGACGAGCGTCGTCGTCTTCCCCGACCCAGGCACCGCGCGCACGAGCGCGTGCGCGTCCGGCGGATGAGAGAGGATCGCCTCCTGCTCAGGCGTCCAAGGGATCGGGCCCCGCATGCCGGGACGGTAGCAAGCCCGAGACCCGGACGCAGCCGAGCAGCGTCCGCGGCTACGCGGTTCGCTCCGGCGCCTCGAGGGTCGCGAGGATCGCCGCCCGCTCGGCCGCCGCAGCGCTCCGCGCCGCCGCAGCGAGCGTGTCGATCGAGCCGAGGAAATCGACGAAGCCGAGCGCCTCCCCGGAAGGGAAGGGCGACGGCGAAGAGGCGCCACAGAAGCGGCGCATCCACGCCTCGAAGGCGTCGGGGCCGTGGGCCAGGCAGGCCTCACGGGTGGTCCGAGGGAGCGCCGTGACGATCTGTGAGAAGCGGATGTCGGCGATCAAGCGGCGGTAGAGGGCGACGCCGCGATCTCCGGCGAGGGGTCCCCCGTCTCGGCCATCGAGCCCGAGGATCGCCTGCGCCTGCGCCCGCGTGCCCGCGCCGGCGGAGCCGTCGACGGCGCCCGTCGGCCGCGGCCGCGGTACGACCAGCGACGGGCGCCGCCCGTGCGTCGGCCGAAGGCGGCGGAGCTCCTCGAGGAACGCCCGCGCCGCGTCCATGTCGATCGCGGCGCTGTGCTCGGGGAGCAGCTCAAAGACGACGCTGCGGAGGTTCGGCAGCCGCGGCAGGAGATCGGCGAGCAGCTCGAGGAGGCGCGGCTGGGGCAGCCCCGAGTGAGCGTCGAGCCAGAAGCCGTCGAGCGCGCAGCCGTCGGCGAGGTGGATCTCCCAGACGCGATCGAGGGGGAGCGCGTCGATGAAGTCATCGACCGCCTGCCGTCCGTTGCGCTCGTTGGCCCAGATGTTGTGGAGGTCGAGCAGGATCCCCGCCCCCGCGGCGTCGACCGTGCGGGCGACCAGCTCGCCGTCGCTGAGCTCGCCGGACGCATCTTCGAGGTAGTTCACGGCGGTCTCGAGGGCGATCGGCAGACCGACCGCGCGCGCGAGCTCGCGGGCGTTACGGCCGATCCGCTCGGCCTCACGCAGACTCGCCTCCGGCGGGAGGAAGAAGCCGGTGAAGACCTCGCCGGCGCCGTCCACGTCCACGCGGTTGAGGGCGAGATGCTCGCTGAAGTACTCACAGCCGAGGCGCCCGCCCACCCGTCGGAGGAGGGCGAGCGCCGCGGGGTCGAAGCGCTCGTTGGCCACCGGCACGCCGACGCTGTGGAGCAGCTTCGGCCGCGGCAGCTCCGCGAGCGCCTCGAGGACGTCGTCGGCGATCCACTCCTCACCGCTAGGAGCGCGCAGGCAGTAGGTCTGCGGCTCGATCTCGACGACGTCGAGGAGATCGATGACGCCCTCGAGGAGCGCCCCCTGACCCGGCGAGAAGGTGATACCGACGTCGAACATGATCAGCGCACGATGGTCTTGACCTTCGCCTCGAGGGTCGCCGGGTTGATCTCGAACTCGCGGATGTAACGCCAGCGGATGTCCCAGCCGGAGTGGCAGCCCGGGCAGCCGAGGCGCTCGAGGACGCTGGCCGTCGCCGTCGCCATCTTCTCCTTGTTGAACGCGACGTCCATCGGGACATCGACGCTGACGACGCGATCAACGGCGGCGAGGGTCTTGGGATCGATTGTGTCGCTCATGTTCCTTGATTCTCCTAGCTACAGATCGCCCGATCGACGTGACCGAGCCCATGCATTGGAAATCGAGCGAGGCCGACCCGACAAGCGACTTCTACAGCTTCAAGCGTGAAAATAATTCGCCGGCGCCGGAAATACTCGCGGGGTGCGGTCCACTGGTCAGTGGCGAATCCACCCAATCACAGCTTGACGAGGGCCCGCACGCTGCGCGGCACCCTCACGAGCGCAACCTCCTCGCCATCCGCGTGACCGCGTCGACGAACGCTGCGACCGTGGCTCGGTCAGCGTCGATCTCCTCGAAGCGCCCCGCGACGCCAAGTTCGCCGCCGAGAGACCACTCGAGCGAGCGCCTATATCAGTTCCGCCTCCTCGTCGTCGACACCGACCTCGGGCGCCTCGACGTGTCGGGGTCGCCCTCGAGGAGCCC
>JAGQIT010000105.1 GCA_020431135.1 Myxococcales bacterium
CGACAACTGGTCGGTCGACGACACCGCCAACTGCATCTCGCTGCTCAAGGGCGAGCTCTTCCCCAAGGTCAACCAGTTCGGCTACGGCCAGGTCGAGTCGCCCTACGGCTCGGGGCAGTTCATCAAGGACCTCCGCGCGGCCTTCGCCCAGGAGGAGGTGCTCGTCTGCTCCGAGATCAAGGGGCGCGAGGAGATCATGGACTCGATCCGCGAGTTCCTCCGCCGCGGACGCTAGGCGGGATCGAGAGGAGACGGCGAGACGATGGCAGCCCTAAGCCCTGAGCTCCGCGACCTCCAGACGGAGATCCTCGGCTACGCCGAGGAGTTCGGCCTCGACTGCTTCACGACCTACTTCGAGATGGTCGACTACCGGCAGATGTGCGAGATCGCCAGCTACGGCGGCTTCCCCGTCCGCTACCCCCACTGGCGCTTCGGCATGGAGTACGACCACATGCTGAAGAGCCACACCTACGGGCTGTCGAAGATCTACGAGCTCGTGATCAACACCGACCCCTGCTACGCGTACCTGCTCGAGGGGAACTCGCGCGTCGATCAGAAGCTGGTGATGTCGCACGTCTACGGCCACTGCGACTTCTTCAAGAACAACTCCTTCTTCGCCCACACCGACCGGCGGATGATCGACGTGATGGCCAACAACGCCGCCCGCGTCCGCCGCTACATGGACCGCCACGGCGTCAGCCCGGTCGAGTCGTTCATCGACACCTGCCTGGCGATCGACAACCTCATCGATCCGTGGGCGCCGCTGCGCGAGCCGTCGCGCGAGACCAAGACGAGCGCGGCTGCGACCGACGACGATCCAAAGGACGTCGACGTCGGCCGCCTGCCGAGCGTCCGCGGCTACCTCGAGAGCTACATCAACCCGCCGGAGCTCCTCGCGGCCGAGCGCGCGCGCCGGCGCGAGGAGGAGGAGGCCCAGCGCCGCCGCGTCCCGCAGAGCCCTGAGCGCGACGTCCTCGGCTTCCTGATCAAGCACGCGCCGCTCGAGCTGTGGGAGGCCGACGTCCTCGGGATCATCCGCGAGGAGGCCTACTACTTCCTGCCGCAGATGCAGACGAAGATCATGAACGAGGGCTGGGCGAGCTACTGGCACTCGAAGATCATGACGACGCGGGCGCTCCGCGACGCGGAGGTCATCGACTACGCGGACGCCTGCGCCGGCGTGATGTCGACCGCCCCGGGCCAGCTCAACCCCTACAAGATCGGCATCGAGCTCTTCCGCGACATCGAGGAGCGCTGGAACACCGGGCGCTTCGGCAAGGAGTACGAGGAGTGCGACTCGCTCGCCGAGCGCGCCTCGTGGGACAGGAAGCTCGGCAAGGGCAAGGAGAAGATCTTTGAGGTCCGACGCCTGTACAACGACGTCACCTTCCTCGACGAGTTCTTCACCGAGGACTTCGCCCGCCAGCACAAGTTCTTCACCTTCCGCGAGAACCGACGCAGCGGGCGCTACGAGATCGAGGGGCGCGAGTTCGCCAAGATCAAGGGCAAGCTCCTGTCGCAGCTGACGAACTTCGGCCAGCCCTTCATCTATGTGATCGACGCCAACCACCTCAACCGCGGCGAGCTCCTCCTCGGCCACCGCCACGAGGGGACGGATCTCCGCCTCGACTACGCCCGCGACACCCTGCGGGCGCTCGAGCGGATCTGGCGGCGGCCGGTGTCGATCCTCACCGTGGTCGACGAGCGACCGAAGCGGCTGCGCTTCGACGGCGCGGAGATCTCAGTCACCGACGAGCCGGCGGCGTTCTCCCTCTGAGCGCAGGCGAACCCCGGCGGCGCGCCGTGTCGGCGCCTCGTCGAGGCTTGCATGCCGCCCACGCGAGGGAGCCCACGCGCTCTGCGGATAGGTGTGAAGCCGCCTTCGCACCGGCGCTCTACGGGAGGCTGCGCGTGTCCTCGTCTGCCGGGAGCGGCGATCCGGCGACTTTCGCAGGTCGGGCGCGAAGGAGTCCGCAGCGCCGCGCTGGACTTCGTCCTGGGTCGTCGGCGCGCGCTCGCTTCACCTGGCCTCTGGGTCGTGCGCGTGATCCGCGACGCGATGCCTGAACGTGAGGTTAGGTGTCGCGGCGCCGACTCGTGTTATGGTCTGTCGGTGCGCTTGATCGCCTGGGCGTCCACCGACGTGGGGCGGGTACGCATGTCCAACGAGGACAGCTACCTCGTCGATGCCAACCTCGGCCTCTATCTCGTCGCTGACGGGATGGGCGGACACGCGGGGGGCGCCCACGCTTCGGCGATGTGCGCTGACGTGGTCAACCGCGTGGTTCGCCGCGGGATGGCCCGCGTCGCCGGTCTCCCGCCGGAGGAGGCGTCGCAGGTGATCAACGAGATCCTGTCGGCGAGCGCGAGCGAGGCGAGCGCGCGGATCTTCGCCCAGGCCCAGGCCGACCGCAGCCTCCAGGGGATGGGGACGACCCTCACGGGGATCCTCTTCTACGGCAACCGCGGCTACATCGTCCACGTCGGCGACTCGCGGGCGTACCTGATGCGCAGCGGCGGCGCCCGTCAGCTGACCTCGGATCACTCCTGGCTCAACGAGCAGATCGAGGCCGGGCTGCTGACCGAGGAGGAGGCGCAGGCGAGCGACCTCAAGCACATCATCACCCGCTCCGTCGGCTTCGAGCAGCTCGTCGAGGCGGACATCATCACGGTGCCGGTGAGCTTGGGCGACGTCTTCCTGCTGTGCTCGGACGGGATGGCGAACTACGTCTCGCTCGATGAGATCGCCCGCCTGGCGCGCGACCACCACTACTCCGAGCTGCCGCACATCTGCACCGAGCTGGCGCTCGATCGCGGCGGCGACGACAACATCACGGTGGTGGTGATCCTCGCCTGCAACGACTACGACTCGCGCAAGCCGATGCGGAAGCTGAGCAAGACGGTGGCGGATACGCTGCCGTCGATCGGCTAGGCGGTGGCGGCCACGCTGCCGTCGATCGGCGGGCGTCCGTGGTTGCTGGTGCTTGGTTCTCTGGCTGATTGTCGGGCGCTGAGGGCAGCGGTCGCCGCGAGCGCAAGGCACTCGGAGTCCCGGAGGACCCGCAGCGGTCGAGCGGAGCAGGGGCCTCGGGCGATGTCTCGGCGTCGTGGCCCGCAACCGCCTTCCCCAGCGACGCGGAGTCGGCGTGATTGCGGGCAGGACAACAGCCACCGGACGCTCCGCACCCGCAGCCAGGCGGAGGTCACGGGCGGGACCGCGGCCATCGGACGCCCACCCGGACGCCGGGCCCTCAGCGCGCGCGATCGGGCTTGGGCCCGGCCTTCGCCCGTGCTACACCCGCGAGCGGGAGGAGCGGCGGTCGAGGAGGAAAAGATGATCGCGGTCCGGCGCCGGCGACGGTGATCGGGTCGAGGAAAGTCCGGGCTCCACAGGGCAGGGTGCTGGCGAAGGCCAGTCGGGGTGACTCGAAGGAAAGTGCCACAGAAATACAACCGCCCGCGTTCGCGCAGGTAAGGGTGAAAAGGTGCGGTAAAAGCGCACCGGGACTCTGGCGACAGAGGCCGCATGGTAAACCCCACCTGGTGCAAGGCCGAGCAGGGACCGGCGGCGCCCCTTCGGGGGTGGTCGCAGGGGTGGCCCGCCCCGTCCCGGGTAGCGCCGCGTAGAAGAATGATCATCACCCGAGGGAGGCAACGAACTCGGGGACAGAACCCGGCTTACGACCTCTCTCGGCCGTCGCTCTCTCCCACTTCCCCAAGAGAATTTATCGTCCGTCGTCTGCCAATGGCGCGGCCGAGAACGTCGAAGCCCGCGGACCGGACGGTCAGCGGGCTTCGTGCCTTCTTGTAGGCTTCCCGGCCTAGCTCGCGGCCTTCGCGTCCGGCGGCGGCTTGGGCTTGGGCTCGAGCTTCTCGGCGTCCTTCGGGAAGTGGCCGCTCCAGTAGAGGAGGCGGCTGCACGACTCGCAGGCGATGATGTCCCGGCCCTTCATGAGCTGCATGTACATGATGTTCGGGATCATCATCTTACAGGCGGTGCAGCGCTCGCGGTGCGCGGGGATGAAGGCCATCCCGTCGGCGAAGCGCTTGCGGATCCGCTCGTAGGTCCGCAGGGTCTGCGGGTCGATCCCCTTGGTCAGCTTGGCGCGGCGCTTTTGGACCTTGCGGACGGCCTCCTCGAGCTTCTCCTTGTCGGCGCTCAGGCGGGCCTTCTCGCTCTCGGCCTGCGAGCGCAGCTCGCTGAGCATCGCGTCCATCTTGGTGATCCGCGCCTCGGTCTCGTCGACCGCCTTCTGGAGCTTGGCGATCTCCTCGGTGCGCGTGCTCATCATCCGTCGGGTCGACTCGAGCTCGCGCTGGGTGGCGTTGAGCTCGCGCGCGGTCTTGACCTGGTTGAGGCGGGCCTTGCTCGACTTGATCATCACCTCCTCGTCGTGGAGCTGGCTCTCCTGACGGCTCTGGAAGGCGCGGGTCTCCTCGAGCTTGGAGCGCTCGGCGTCGAGCATCGACTCGAGCTTGCGCAGGTCCATGTCGAGGTCCTTGAGCCGCTTCGGGATGTTGCGGAGGCGGCGCTCAAAGACGGACAGGCGGCGATCCTGGCGCTGGAGTTTCCGCAGGGCGACGATTTGGGGGTCGATGGAATCGGTCATAGAGGAAGCGGGGGAATGGGCCCACCTGGGCTCGAACCAGGGACCAGCCGGTTATGAGCCGGCCGCTCTAACCGACTGAGCTATAGGCCCGACGGATGCGATGGTTTCGCTCGGATCACGATAGAAAGGCGCGGCAATTCCGTCAAACTGCGTGAAAAGCGCCCCGGTCTTCGGCTGGAGATGGCGGGCGCCCTGGGCCCGGGTAGGTTTTCTCTGCTGCGGCCTTCCGTCGGTGTACACCCAGGCGGGCGCAGACGACGGGGCGACGAGCTTTGGCACCAGCGGCGGAGACAGCGACGACAGCCGATGAGGGCGGCGGCAAGCGGACGAACCTCCAAAGCGGCGGCCTGGCCCTGGCTTTCGCCAAGCTCTTCTTCCTGATCGCCGGCTACGCGATCTCGATCGTCCTCACCCGCCTGGTGCCGCCGGAGACCTTCGGGCTCTACGGGGTGATCTCGATGGTCATCGCGGTCCCGAACATGGTCCTCATCCAGACGGTGCTCTTCACGGTCAGCCGGCCGCTGGCCGCGGAGATCACCAAGGGGCTCGGCTCCTACCGCGTGCTCCGGCGCCGCGGCTTCCGCCTCGGCCTCGTCCTCGGCGGCCTCGTCACCCTGGTGTTCCTCGCCGGCGCCGAGCCGCTGGCGGTCCGCTTCCTCCGCGACCCGGACCTCATCGGCCCGCTGCGGGCGGTCGCGGCGATCCCGCTGATCTACGCGCTCTACGCGGTCAACATCGGCACCCTCAACGCGACCCGCCGCTTCGGCATGCAGGCGGCGCTCGACATCGTCATGGCCGCGAGCAAGGCGAGCTTGATCATCGGCGCCGCGGCGATCGGCCTCGGGCTCGCGGAGATCCTCGGCGGCTTCACCCTCGCCGCGGGGGTCGCGCTCGTGCTCTCGGTGGTCCTCGTCCGGGTCGCCCGGCCGCCCGGCGTGGCGACGGCGCCGGCGCCCTCGGTGATCCCGCCGATGACCGCCTTCGCCGGCTCGCTCCTGCTCTTCACGGCGGTCGTCAACCTGCTCCTGGCCTCCGACCTCCTGCTCCTCAAGCGCTTCGTCGTCACCGCCGCCGACGAGGCCGCGGTCGGCTTCTACACCAGCGCCAACCTGGTCGCCCGCGTGCCCTACAGCCTGATGAACGCGGTCAGCCTGATGATGTTCCCGCTCGTGGCGACGCTCCACGCCCTCGAGGACGCGCCGCGCCTGCGCCGCTACGTCGCCGAGACCGCGAAGGTGACGGCGCTGCTGCTGTGCCTGCTCAGCGGCGTCGCGGCGGCGGCCTCGGGCGAGATCCAGCGCCTGCTCTTCCCGGCCGCCTACGGGGCGGTCGCCAGCGAGCTCAAGCTGATGGTCTGGGGCTTTAGCGGCTACTCCTTCGCGGTCACCTGCGCGTGGATCCTCAACTCGACGGAGCGCTCGCGGATCGCCGTCGGCCTGGTCCTGGTGCCGCTCATCGCGGTCGGGATCGCGGCGACGCTCCTGGTGCCCGGCGGCGCGACGATGGGCGCGGCGACGGCCGTGGCGATCGCGGGCGCGGCCGCGGCCGCGGCGAGCCTCGGGATCCTCCACCGGGTCTTCCGCGCCCACCTCCAGCCGCTCTTCATCCTCAAGCTCGCGGCGGCGATCGCCGCGACCGAGCTCCTCGGCCGGGCCTGGGCGGCGGAGGGCAAGATCATGATCCTCGCCAAGCTCAGCGCCCTGACGATCGTCTTCGTCGGGGTGATCCTCGCGAGCCGGGCGGTGACGATCGCCGAGGTCAAGGAGCTGCGCCGTGCTCGCACCCACTGACGGCGTCCTCCTGGTGTCGAAGCCGCTGCGACCGCCCTTCTCGGACGGCTCGACGGTGCTCGTGCGGACGCTGGTCGAGACCCTCGATCCGAGCCGCTTCCTCGTCTACTTCGGCGATCCGGCGCACCCGCTGCGCGAGGCCGGCGCGGTGATCGACGCGCCGGCGATGGGTCACGCGCCGACGCTCTTGGCGAAGGCGCGGGTGCTCCTCGGGATCGTCCACCCGCGCCACCGCCGGCGGCCGCTCCATCTCTTCTTCACGCCGAACCGCCTGACCTCGAGCGTGGTCGCGCTCCTGCGCCGGGTGCAGCCGCGGCGGCCGATGATCCAGAGCCTGATGTCGGCGCACGGGGTCGAGCGCTGGGTCGAGCTGCTGCGGCCGCTCGACGTCGTCATCGTCCTCTCGGAGGACACGCGCGCGCGCCTGGTCGCGGCCGGCCTCGACGCCGCGAAGATCCGGCGGATCTATCCTGCGGTCGCCGAGCAGCCGGCGGTCGATCCTGGGGAGATCGGCGCGCGCAGGCGGATGCTCTACGCAGGCGACCTCGACGCGAAGGTCGCCGATCGCCTCCTCGCCCTGGCGCCGGCGCTCGATGACCCGGCGCTCGCGGGCTGGACCCTGACGATCGCCTGCCGACCCAAGGGGGACGACGACGCCAACCAGCGCAGGCGCCTGCGCGAGGGGCTCGCCGCGCGCATCGACGCCGGCCAGGTCGAGCTCCTCGGCGAGGTCGCCGACATGCCCGCGCTGATCGCCAGCACGTCCCTCCAGCTCTTCGTCGCTGAGCACGTCCGCCGCAAGGTCGACCTGCCGCTGGTGATCCTCGAGGGGCTGGCGCTCGGGCTCGGCCTCGTCTGCCTCGACTTCGCGCCGCTCTCGGAGATCTTCGCGCGCGGCGCGGCCCACGGGCTGACGCCGGGGATCAAGGTCGCGGCCGACGCGGACGCCGAGGCCCTCCAGGCGGCGGTGATCGAGGGCGCCCGCGGGGCGGCCGAGGGCCGCTGGGCCCCGGCCGCGCAGGCGCTGGTCGAGCGCGAGTTCTCGCGCGAGGCGATGGCCGCGGCCTACGAGGCGCTCTACGCCGAGCTCGCCGCGCGGATGGACGCATAGATCCTGCGCCGCGGACGTCGCCGACGAAAGCCGTCTGCGTGAGCTCGCCGTCCTCGAGCTGCTCGAGGAGCGCCGTCGCTTCGTCGAGGACGAGGATGGGCTGGTATCGTCGGACGATGCAGACGCTGCGATGGCTCCCGCTCCCCGTAGTGATGATGGCGGCGCTCACGGTCGGCTGCGGCGATGACGGCTCCGGCTCGACCGGGACCACCGCCGGTTCGGCGACCGCGACGGCGACCTCGAGCTCGACCGCGTCGTCCTCCGGGACGGTGACGGCGACCGACGGCGACACGGACACGGCGACAGGGACGGACACCGGCACGGGCTCGGGCTCGACGACCGGCGCCGCGATCCCGCCGACCTGCGCCCAGACCGCGGACTGCGCGGGCGGCCGCTTCTGCCTGAAGAAGCCCTGCGACGTCGTCATGGACGAGCCCGGCTGCGGCGAGTTCCGCTGCTACGACACCTGCTCGGAGTTCATCGGCGACAGCTCGCTGTGGAACTGCGCCGACGACAAGGCGTGCTGCGGCGGCTACCCCTGCGACGGCGGCTACTGCACCGAGAGCTTCGAGACCGGCGGCTGAGCTCGCCGCGGACGTTGGCGCGCGGGCGCCCGGCGTGCGATGGTCGGGCGGTGATCCTCGTCTCAGGCACCAAGCGCAGCGGCACGTCGATGTGGATGCAGGTTCTCGCGGCCGCAGGGGTGCCGATCCTCGGCGACGCCTTCCCGCGCGGCTGGGACCGGACGATCCGCGACGCCAACCCGGACGGCTTCTTCGAGTCGATCCTCCGCGAGGGGATCTACTACCGGACGAACCCGCACCCGGTGACCGGCGACTACTTCCTCCCGGAGCACGTCGCCGGCTACGCCGTGAAGGTCTTCGTCCCCGGGGTGATCCGCACGGAGCGGGCCTACATCGATCACCTCCTCGCCAACGTCCGCGAGTGGCGCGAGTACGAGGCGTCGATCGAGCGCCTCTACGCGATGGAGCGCGAGGCCCAGCGCGCCCGTGATCCCAGCGCGGCCGAGACCGCGGCCGAGCACTTCCCGCCGGTCTACGAGTGGTGGATGGAGAACTTCGCGCTCGTCCGCGACATCTCGCTGCGCCGCTATCCGGCGCGCCTTCAGACCTACGACGCGGTGCTCGAGGATCCCGCGCGGGTGATCCGCGAGACCCTCGAGTGGATCGGCGCTGGCGACGTCGACGCGGCGATCGCCGCGGTCAAGCCGGAGCGGCGGACGCAGGCGCGGCCGAGCTCGTCGACGACCCTCGATCCGGCGCTCGCCCGCGTCTTCGACGACCTCTACGCCGCGGTCGCGGCCGGCGGTCGCCTGTCGAAGGCGCTGCTCCGCGACCTCAACGAGACCAACAAGCGGCTGCTGCCGCAGCTCGTCGATCTCCAGCGCCGGGTGATCGCCAACCAGGCGCGGAGCGGCCGCAAGGGGCGGCCCGCGGAGGCCATCGACGGCCTCCCGAGCGCCCGCTGAGCGGCGGCGCCGACTCCTATTCGCAGGCCTTCGTGATCGTCTCGGCCTCGGTCTCGCAGCCCGTGCCCTCGTCGAAGTCGGCGCAGTCGAGGGCGGTGAGGCAGGCGAAGTAGTCCTCCTGCGCCTGACCGCACTCGGCGGAGATGTCGGCCGCGTAGTTGATCGTCATCTGGCAGTAGATGCCGCCGGAGACGTCGTCGTTGCACTCGGTGTACTTGTCGCCGAAGAGCATGCAGACCTCGCCGATCTCCGGGGCGCAGCTCGAGAGGACGGAGGCGTAGGCCTCGGGGCAGATGTCCCCGTAGTCCTGGTTCTCGATCGCGTCGCAGCTCGCCTCGCTGAGGCACTCGTAGAGCGCGTCGAAGGCGGCGCCGCAGGTGTCGCCGTAGTTCGTGACGAGGTCGGCGCGGTCGTCCTCGCACAGCTGGAGCTCGTCGCGGTAGCTCTCGCGCGGGTAGCACTCGACGTACTTCGTCGCCCAGCTCGCGCAGGCGCTGTCACCACCGCCGGTCGTCGTCTCGCCGGTCGTCGTCTCACCGGCGGTGGTCGTCGTCCCGGTCTCGCCCATCGTCGCGGTGCCGCTGCCGGTGTCGGTCGTCGTGCCGGTGGTGCTCGTGTCGGTGCCGGACGACGACGTGCTCGAGGTCGTATCGGAGGTGCCGGTCGTCGACGCCGTGTCGCTGCTCGTCGAGGTGTCATCGCCCGTGCACGCGAGCGGGACGCCGCCGAGCGACAGGAGGAATGCGAGGTGGCGGTAGGAGGAGTCCATGCTCGGAGCATACGTTCGCGGAGGGCTCTCGAATGTGTGAAATGTCGGTGCGTCGGCGGTCTGAAAATTTGTGCAGTTTCCGGTGGGGGAGGCTGCGGCGGCACGAATAGGCAGAACCTCAGCAGGGCCTCGCATGGCTCGCTGCGCGCCCGGAGCCTAGAGTAGGACCAGGCGAGCGGCCCGACCTCGTCTGTGCGCGCTCCTCGGCTCTGGAGCGTCGCGCAGGTGCGTGGGCGACGAGCGTGCGATCGCCGATGGAGGCGCTGCGATGGCGAAGACTAGAACGAGATGGAGCGCAGACGACATCCCCGACCAACGGGGCCGTGTCGTCATCATCACAGGCTCGACCAGCGGCCTCGGCGAGGAGGCCGCGAGGGTCCTCGCCGCGAAGGGGGCTGCCGTGGTCATGGCCGTGAGGAACACGGCCAAGGGCGAGGACGTGGCCGCGGCGATCCGGGCCGCGTCTCCGGGCGCGGAGGTCGTCGTGATGAAGCTCGATCTGGCGAGCCTGGCCTCCGTCAAGGCGTTCGCCGACGCCTTCTCGGCGGACCACGGGCGCCTCGACATCCTGATCAACAACGCCGGGGTGATGATGTGCCCGTACGCGAAGACCGAGGACGGCTTCGAGATCCAGATGGGTACGAACCACCTGGGGCACTTCGCGCTAACCGGCCACCTGCTGCCGCTCCTGCGGGCGACCGCAGGCTCACGGATCGTCGCGACCTCGAGCTTCGGTCACGCGATGGGGAACATCGACTTCACCGACATGAGCTGGGAGAGGCGGCCGTACAACACGAACCGCGCGTACGGCGACAGCAAGCTCGCGGCCCTCTACTTCACCTACGAGTTCGCGCGCCGTTTCAAGGACGACCCGGACGCTCCGATAGCGGTCGCCGCCCACCCGGGGGCGACGTCGACCGAGCTGGCCAGGCACTCGCCGGGGATCCGCTTCTTCAACCGGTTCATCGCCCAGGACGTCGAGATCGGGACCCTGCCCACGCTGATGGCGGCGACCGCCGCGGACGTCGAGGCGGGCGACTACTTCGGCCCCGACGGGTTCATGGGGATCCGCGGGTACCCGGTGAAGGTGGACTCCAACGCCCGCTCGCACGACGTGGCCTTGGCCAGGAAGCTCTGGGAGGCCTCGGAGGCGATGACCGGCGTGCGGTTCTGAGGTCCTGAACGCGCACGCGGAGGCCGCGACGCCGCAGCGCGTAGCGACGCCTCCACCGCGCTGCCGCTTCGTCATCGACGCGGCGATCTTCTGACCGTCGGCCTCCTAGCCGCAGGCCATGTCGAGGGCGTCGAGCTTGCTCTCGCAGCCGATCCCGTCGGGGAAGTCGGCGCAGTCGAGGCCGTTGAGGCAGGCGAAGTACTCCTCTTGGGCGTCGCCGCACTCCGTCGAGACCCCGGCGGCGTAGTCGAGCTCCATCTGGCAGGCGGAGCCGATGAAGGGATCGGGGTTGTCGTAGCACTCGTCGTGCTTCCCGGCGAAGGCGCTGCAGGTGTCGCCGACGCCGAGGCAGGTGTTGATCATGGCGAGGTAGAGGTCGGGGCAGATGTCGCCCTGCTCCTGCCCAGAGAGCGTGTCGCACGTCGCGCCCGCGAGGCAGACGTAGAGCGCGTCGAAGGCGTCGCCGCAGCCGTCTTCGCCGGAGGCGATCAGACTGCTCCGCGACTCCTCGCAGTAGGCGATCGCCTCGTTCAACGTATAGCGCGGGAAGCACTCGATGTACTTCTCGGCGTAGGCCTCGCAGGCCGGGCTCGCGGGGCCGCCGGTGGTCTCGCCGGTGCCGCCTGTCGTGGTGGTGGTGGTGTCGGCGGTCGTGCTGCTCGAGCTGCCGGTCGACGAGGTCGAGGCGTCGCCGGTGGTGTCGGTGGTCGTGCCGGTGGTGGACGTCGTCGCCGAGGTCCCGGTGGTCGCGCTGTCGCCGGTGGTCGAGCTGTCGTCGCCGACGCAGGCGAGCGGGACGCCGCCGAGCGACAGGAGGAAGGCGAGGTGGCGGTACGACGGATCCATGCGGAGAGGATACGCCGCGGCGCCGCCGTCGGGGCGCGCGGAGTGCCTGGCGTCCGCGCGCGCGGTTCCGCGGCTCCGGCGACTCGGACGGCCTCCTAGGCGCCGACGATCAGGGTCGCGGCGAGGGCGATGTCGCCGAGGTTGACGGCCTCGGTGGCGGTCGTCGCCGCGCCTGTCGCCGCGGCCAGGTCGGTCTGGGCCGGCGGCGCGAGCTCGGCCCGGACCTCGCAGTAGGGCGGGAGGTCGGCGAAGATCGCCCGGCCCTCGCCGTCGGTGAGGATCTCGCGGCGCTCATCCCCCTCGGGGCCGGTGATCGTCAGGGCGACCGGACGGCGCGCGAGCGGGCGCTGGCTCGGATCGTAGACCTCGACGACGACGCTGCGCGGCGGCTGCTCGGGGGCCGGATACCAGGCGCCGGCGACCCGCTCTCGCGGGCTGCGCTCGCCGGCCTCACGCTCGCGGCGCGCGGCGACGGCCTCGGGGGTGTCGGTGAGAACGAAGGGGTAGGCGACGACGAGGTCGTCGCCGCCGTGCCGCGGGAAGGTCCAGGTCGCGGCGGCGGCGGCGATGCAGTCGGCGACCCCGGCCCCGCCGGGCGGCAGGTTCGGGGTCTGGACGGCGGCGTTGCGGACGGTGCCGTCGCCGGTGATCGTCATCAGGAGGACGACCTGGCCGCGGAGCTCGGAGTGGGCGGCGCGGCCGCGGTCGTAGCAGGCGCTGAGCTCGTCCTGGTGGACGGCGACCGTGTCGCGGATCTCCTCCTTGCTGAGGGCCGGCGCCGCTTGGTCTGCGCCTGCGGGCGTCGGCGGCGTCGTCTCGGCGCCGGAGTCACAGGCGCTCGCGGCCGCGACGAGGCCGAGGGCTGCGAGGAGCGCCGCCGGCCGAACGGGGCCGGAGCGCGCGGGGAGGAGGGGTGCGCTGCGCTTTGCCACGGGGCGAGTGTTGGCGAGGGGGGCGCAAAGACAAAGAAATCGGCGAAGCGGCGGGTCCTGAGGCCGGAATTGGCCGCCCTTTCGACCCGACGTCCGCGAGATCTCGCGCCCGGCCGCCCCTCTTGGGTATGTTCGCCCCCACGCCGATGGCCAGCCGAACTGACAACCGCTCCTACTACGACGCCTTCGCCCGGGGCTACGACGACGGCCGCGACGTCGGCTACCACAAGCTGATCGACGATCAGGCGGCCGCGATCGTCGGCCGCTACGCCGCCGGCAAGGAGGCCCTCGAGGTCGGCTGCGGCACCGGCCTGATCCTCGAGCGGGTCGCCGCCGGGGCGCGCCGCGTCAAGGGCATCGACCTGTCGCCGGGGATGCTCGCGCAGGCCAAGGGCCGCGGCCTCGACGTCGAGGTCGCCGACGCCACCGAGCTCCCCTTCGCCGACGACAGCTTCGACGTCGCCTACTCGTTCAAGGTCCTCGCCCACATCCCGCAGTGGCAGCGGTGCGTCGCCGAGATGGTCCGCGTCGTCCGCCCCGGCGGGCATGTGATCTTCGACGTCTACAACCGCAACTCGCTGCGCTTCCTGATCAAGCGCCTGTGGGGCCCGCGCAAGACCTCGGAGAGCTACGACGAGGGCGCGATCTCGACGAACTTCATGACCCCGGCGGAGGCCAAGGCGCGGCTCCCCGCCGGCACCCGCCTCGTCGACGAGGTCGGCATCCGCATCGCCATCCCGCACCCGGCGGTCTGCCGCCTGCCGGTGGTCGGCGGCCTCGTCAGCCGCTTCGAGTGGGCGACGATGGACAGCCGCCTCGCCCGCGTCGCCGGCTTCTACGTCCTCGTCCTGGAGAAGCAGGGGTGAGCGTGGGCGAGGACCGGCCGACCCTGGTCCTGAGCTCGACCTTCCCCCAGCACGCCGGGGATCACCGGGGGCTCTTCCTCCTCAAGCACTGGGAGGCGCGGGCGCGGTCACTGACGTGGGGCTCGGCGACTCGGTCACCCTGGCCGATCTCGACGCCGACCCAGATCCCATCCTGGCGCGTATGCGCGCCGAAGAACCGGTGTGTTGGGTGCC
>JAGQIT010001235.1 GCA_020431135.1 Myxococcales bacterium
CTTCGCGGCCTGGACCGACGGCCGGGACGCGCGAACGAGCCGGGCCTGCCTGTCGGCCCTGAGCGCCAGCGGTCGCCGCCGCGACGTCCTCGAGCTCCTCGCCCTCCGGCCCATCGGCACCTGGCCCGAGCGCCGCTTCGGCGTCCTCGCGCTCGCGGCCCTCGGCGAGGTCGACGAGGCGATCGCCTACGCCCGCGGCTCCAACGTCCTCGGCCACTCCTATGAGGAGGCGATCGCCGCTGCCTGCGAGGAGGTGCTCCTCGCCGCCGGCCGCCGCGACGAGGCCTACGCCGAGTTCGCCCAGGTCGCCAACCGCCGCCAGAACTACCTGACGAGCTTCCGCGTCCTCGCGGCGAAGTACCCCGAGCGCGAGCCGTCGGCGATCCTCAGCGATCTGATCGCCGCGTCGCCGGGCGAGGAGGGGCGGTGGTTCGCGACCGCCCGCTCGCTGCGCTTCTTCAACCTCGCCGCGGAGATCGCCCAGCGGGCGCCGTGTGATCCGCGGACCCTCAACCGGGCCGCCGGCGAGCGCCTCGTCCGCGACCCGGGCTTCGCCCTCGACGTCGCCGTCGCCTCGCTGCGCTGGATCGCCGAGGGGCACGGCCACGTGATCGACGGCGTCGACGTCTTCGACGCCTATGACATCGCCATCGAGGCGGCGCGGCGGCTCGGTCAGGTCGCCGTCGCGCGCGAGCAGATCCTCCTGGTCTGCGAGGGCAACGGCGGCGCGGCCGAGTGGGTCCACCAGCTCCTCGCGCCGCAGCTCGCGGAGGACGCGTGATCGCCCGCGCCGACGCGTGTTCGCGAGCCCTCGCTCGCCGGCGGCCGCGCGTGGACACGCGACTCCGGGCGTCGCCGCCGGGGACGGCCGGCCGCCCGATCGTTGCGCGTACATCGAACGCGGTCGGCGGAGGCAGACCTGCGCGCCGCTTCCCGGCCCGCGGCCGCCTGCGCTACTCTGGGGGCCGCTTCGCCGCGCAGACCTCCGCTGCGCCCCTTCGCTTGCTGTACCCCTGACGCCTAGGAGCCCCGATGACGCGCGCCCACCGTGCCCCTGATTTCCGTACCTCGGCGATGATCGCCGCCGCCGGCGCCCTGCTGGCGCTCAGCGGCTGCAACGGCGACGACACGGTGTCGAGCGCCTCGGGCCTGTCGGCGACGTCCAGCGACAGCGACACCGAGACCGACACCGACACGGGGACGACGACGGCCACCACCGGCACCGCGACCCAGGGGACGACGGGCTCGACGAGCGAGACGTCGACGAGCGAGACGACGGGGCCGACGACCGACACCGCGACGACCGACTCGGACAGCGACCCGACGACGACGACCGACACGGCGACGACCGACTCGGACACCGACCCGACGACGGGGACGACGGGCGAGGTCGACTCGGCGCTCTGCGTCAACCTCGGCAACATCGCCGGGATCGGCGAGCTCAACGAGGCGTTCGTCGGCGCGGTCCTCGTCGACAGCCGGATCAACGGCTACTTCCTCAACAACACCGTCGACGGCGCCAACCTGGTCACCTGCCTCAACAGCCAGATCGCCGACGAGGTCGGCTGCGCCGACGTCAGCTACGACTGCGCCGACATGCACACGGCGCACGCCGGGATGGGGATCTCGACCGTCGACTTCGCCGACTTCGCCGAGGACTACGGCGCGGCCCTCGACGCCCACCAGCAGAGCTACCCGGGGCTGACGGACCAGGACAAGGCCGACGTGCTCGCGGCGCTCGCGGCGATGGCCGCGGACATCGTCGAGGATCCGGCGAACGACCAGACGATCTACCAGCGGGTCGGGCGCAAGCCGGCGATCCGCGACGTCGTCGGCCTGATCGGCGAGACGGACTCGCTCCTCGACCTTGTGTCGAAGGACTTCACGATCAACGGCTTCTTCCTCGCCTCCGACTTCGAGCGCCTGAACACCTGCTTCACCCGCCAGCTCGCCGGCCTCGACGGCCCGGTGCTCTACGGCGGCGAGGTCGACCCGCCGGCGGCGGAGATCGAGCCCGGCGTCGCCCTCGACAACCCGTGCGCGGCGATGAAGGCCGGTCACGAGGGCCTCACGGACCCGAACGAGGGCGACTCGCCGATCAGCTACGAGGACTTCGTCTCGCTGCTGACGGACCTCAGCGCGGCGATGGGCGCCGCCGGCTGGACGCAGGCCGATCAGGACGCGGTGATGGCCGAGATGAGCCCGCTGTGCGCCGAGATCGTCGGCGACCCCAACGAGTGCCCCGGCAACGCCCAGACGATCCTCGTCAAGAAGGCGAACCTCGGCCTCGACATCGCCGACGACGCCTACGACGGCTCGCTCGCGTCGATGGCCTGCGTCGACCTCACGGTCATCGACGACGGCATCAACTACGTCTCGCTGATCGACGAGCTCGAGGTCGCGATCGCCCACTCCGAGGTCGGCGACCTCGTGATCAAGGTGCAGGCGCCGTCGGGGCTCGTGAGCACGGCGATGAGCCGCCCCGGCCTCGCCGAGGCGATGGACGACGGCGAGGGCAACGGCGGCGACAAGTCGATCCTCAAGGCGAACTTCCCGGTCACCTTCCGCGACGCCGGCCTCGTCGACGCCGAGCTGATGGGCATCGGCAACGTCGTCTGCCAGGACGACGGCCTGTGCGACTACCACCCGAACCCGGACTCCGGCGAGGGGACGAACTTCGCCGACTTCATCGGTGAGGAGAGCAAGGGCACCTGGCGCGTCTGCTTCGGCGACGCGGAGCCGGGCGGCATGGGCTCGGTCGACGAGGTCTCGCTCGTGATCAGCAAGGTGAAGTTCCAGCCCAAGCCCTGAGGGGTTGTCCCGGATCGGCGCGCGATCGCGGGAGCTCGATGCTCCGGTCAAAGCCGTCTGACGGAAGAGGAAGTCGACCGCGCCCGCCATGAGGCCGGCGATCGTGATGTCCTGCACCGCTGGCGACGGGCCGCCCGCGGCCGCGACCCCGTGAGCGCCGCGGTCCCTGCGACGAGAGGGGCGACAGCGGGCGCCGGCGAGACATAGACTCGAGGCGGAGGCAGGAACATGCGGGACAGGCTCAAGGGCAAGGCCGAGGCGGCGCAGGCGAAGGTGTCGGAGGTGATCGGCGCGCTGCAGACG
This sequence comes from Myxococcales bacterium, assembly GCA_020431135.1. Classification (GTDB taxonomy): domain Bacteria; phylum Myxococcota_A; class Polyangia; order Nannocystales; family Nannocystaceae; genus JADJRG01. The sequence continues at coordinate 3,115 of JAGQIT010001235.1, forward strand.
AAGGGCGGGGAGGAGCTCGCCCGGCTCTCGGCGTCGATCGAAGAGATCGCCCCCGCGGTCGAGTCGCTCGGCTATCGGGTTCTCGGCGCTCGGATCACCGTCGGCGTGCCCCCGTCGGCGGCGATCGGCCTCGGCGGGCTCTCGCAGCGGGTCGAGCCCGAGCGCTTCGACGCCGTGATCGCCGAGAACGCGGGCAAGTCCACGGTCGTCGCCGTGCTCAAGGCCCTCAAGCACGTCGCTGGCGTCCACTCCAAGGTCACCATCAAGGGCCTCCAGGCGGACATGGCCGAGATCACGCTCGGTCTCCCGCCGAGCGTGTCGCTGATGTTCGAGCGCCGCCCCGGTGACGCGCACGCGCGACGCGTCGGCGACGAGCCCTGAGGGGGTCGCGGGGGCGCTCGGTGAGCGAAGGCCGCTCGCCGGCGTCAGGCCGCGGTCTCGCGGGTGTGCAGGCGGTCGAGGAGGTCGGCCTGCGAGAAGGGCTTGGCGAGGAAGTCGTCGAAGCCGACGGCGCGGCAGTGCGCTTGGGTCTCGAGCATGGCGTCGGCGGAGGCCGCGACGAGGCGCCCAGGGAAGCCCGAGCGGCGCAGGCGAGAGGCCACCTCGACGCCGCCGAGCTCGGGCATGTGGAGGTCGAGGAAGATGCAGTCGAAGGGCTCGCGGAGCGCCACCTGCAGCGCCTGGGCGCCGGTGTCGACCGTCTCACAGTCGTGGCCGGCGTTCGCGAGCATCGTCTGGATGACGAGCTGGTTTATCGGGTTGTCGTCGGCGACGAGGACGCGCATCCGCTGGTTGACCGCGCGGTCGCGGGGGTCGACCGGCGCCGGGGCGTCGCAGGAGGGCGCGGGGATCCGCACCCAGAAGCGGCTGCCGAGGCCGACGCGCGACTCGACGCCGATCTCGCCGCCCATGCTCTCGACGATCCGCTGGACGATCGCGAGGCCGAGGCCCGCGCCGTTGTGGCGGCCTGCGTTCAGCGGATCCTCCTGCTCGTAGGCGAGGAAGATCCGCTCGGTGTCGATGATCCCCGGGCCCGTGTCGATGACGTCGAAGTGGAGGTCGTTGCCAGCGCGGGTCGCGACGATCTTGACGGCGCCGTCGGCCGTGAACTTGATCGCGTTGCTCACGAGGTTCGAGAGGACCTGGCGGACGCGGTGGGCGTCGCCGCGGGCGAAGGGGAGCGGCCCGAGGTCGGCCTCGTGGGTGAAGCGCAGCCCCTTCTTCGTCGCCCGCGGCCGGAAGAGATCGACGATGCTAGTGAGCAGGGCGCCGACGTCGAAGGGCGCCGCGGCGAGCTGGAGGGCGCCGTCGTCGGCGCGGGCGAAGTCGATGATGTCGTTGATGAGGACGAGGAGCGTCTCGCCGCTCTCGCTGAGCACCTTGAGCAGGCGCTCCTGCGGCGTGGTGAGCCCGGTGTCGTCGAGGAGCTGGGCGACGCCGAGCATGCCGTGGAGCGGCGTGCGGATCTCGTGGGACATCCGCGCGAGGAATTGCGTCCGCGTGTGCGCGAGCTCGCGGGCGCGGCGCTCCGCCTCGCACTGCGCGGTGATGTCGGTGTGCGTCCCGGTGAAGCGGATCGGGCGGCCGTCGGCGTCGCGGGCGACGATGCGGCCGCGGTCGAGGATGTAGACCCAGCGGCCGTCGGCGTGGCGCATGCGGTGGACGTTCTCGTAGAAGTCCGTGCGGCCCTCGATGTGCGCCTGGATGTCCGCGAGGCAAGGTTCGAGATCGTCGGGGTGGACCCGGCTCGACCACGACTCGAGGGAGAAGTCGATCTCGTCGAGCGAGTGGCCGAGCATCTGCGCCCAGCGCTCGTCGAAGACGACCTCGTTGGTCTGCGGGTTCCAGTCCCACATGCCGAGGCGGGTGCCCTCGAGGACGAGCTCGAGGCGCTCTCGTTGGCTCTCAGGGGATTCGTCCTGGTTGCGCCACATGGTCCCTCTCCTTGTCGCGGGGCGTGGAGGGAGGGAGGGTTCCCGACGGCCCGATGATGATGAAAAAGTGACGAATCCAAGTTCGTATATATCTAACATTAGGTCACATTATTGTAGGGGGCAAGTGGCCGCGTGTTAGTCCACATGTGAGCCAGAACGTTGTACGGGTGCGTAAGTGTGGGTTCTTGTGGTGGGGGTAGCAAGCCCCTGCTTCTCGGGGCATCAAACGAAGACAGTGTTCTCGAAGGTATGAAAAAGTTTGTCGAGGCCTCGTGCGGGGGGAGCTGACCTCGCGGCTCGCGGCGCTCCCTGCGGGCCTGCTCCGCAGCCGGTCTCGAAGACCCGGAGGTGGGAGGCGTCGCGGTCCTGAGAGACGCGCCTGAGACGACCCGCGCCGCGAGGCGGCGCCGGAGCTGTCGCGGAGGTCACGGAGGTCGTCCGTGATCTCGGGGCGCTCACGGAGCTCGGCGCGGAGCCGACTCGCTGGTCGAGCGTGGCGCTGGCTCGTCGGGCAGGTCGAAGCCGGCGCTCGTCGCCTCGCCGCGTCTTTGTCGCGCGACGACCTCGGTCCTGCGCCCCTACGAGCCCCGCGCGCGCAGGCCCGCCCGGGCCTCGTCGGCGTCGCTGAAGGGGAGCTTGCGGGTGCCGACGACCTGGTAGTCCTCGTGGCCCTTGCCTGCGATCACGAGGATGTCCTCGGGGCCAGCTTCGGCGACGGCGCGGGCGATCGCGCGGCGGCGATCGACCTCGACGATCACCTTGGCGCGGTCGCTGGCCTCGACCCCGGCGACCATGTCGGCGACGATCGCCGCCGGGTCCTCGGTCCGCGGGTTGTCCGAGGTCGCGTAGAAGCGGTCGCTCGCGGCGGCGGCGTGGCGGCCCATCAGCGGCCGCTTGCCGCGATCGCGGTCGCCCCCGCAGCCGAGGAGGACGAGGAGGCGCCCGCGGCAGCGCGGCCGGAGGGTGCGCAGGGCGTGGGCGACGGCCTCGGGGGTGTGGGCGTAGTCGACGTAGATCTCGGGATCGCGGTCGTCGACCCGATCATCGGCCCGATCATCGGCGTAGATCCGCTCGAGGCGGCCGGGGGCGCCGGGGCTGCGCGCGAGGGCGTCGAGGATCACGCCGAGGTCGAGGTCGAGGCCGAGGCCGAGGCCGACGGCGACGAGGAGGTTGTCGAGGTTGAAGTCGCCGACGAGCGGCGAGCGCAGCGGGCCGACGCCGGCAGGGGTCGCGATCTCGACGGCGATCCCGAGCTCCGCGCCCGCCGACGCGTCGCCGAGCGGCCGGAGAACGCGGAGCTCGGCGCCGCTGTCGGGGCGCCGAGAGGCCCGCCAGCGGCGCGCGCCGGTCGGCGCGTCGGCGAGGAAGTCGAGGCACGCCGGGTGATCGTCGACCGCCGCGACGGCGACGCCGTCGGTCGCCAGGTGCTCGCGGGTGAGGAGGCGCTTGGCCGCGAGGTACGCGTCCATCGTCCCGTGGAAGTCGAGGTGGTCCTGCGAGAAGGAGGTCATGCCGACGGCCTGGAAGCGCAGCGGCCGGGCGCGCCCCTGGGCGAGCGCGTGCGACGAGACCTCCATGATGACGTCGCTGCCGCCGCGGTCACGGATGTCGGCGAGGAGCGCCTGGAGCTCGAGCGGGAAGGGGGTCGTGAAGCCGCTCGTCGCCTCGTGATCGACGAGCCAATTGCTGACGGTGCCGAGGCGGGCGTGCGGGCGGCCGGCGGCGGCGAGGGTCGCCGCGACGAGGTAGGTCGTCGTCGTCTTGCCGTTGGTCCCGGTGATCCC
>JAGQIT010001236.1 GCA_020431135.1 Myxococcales bacterium
GCTCCCGCGCCAGGGCGAGCGCGCGCCCGCGACCGCTCGCGTGAGCGCGGCGCCTGCGGGCGAGACCTCGGGCGGCCGCGCCTACCTCTTGGCGCGCAAGGCCGCGATGGATCGTCGCCGAGCGACCGAGGAGCGGGCGCGCGCCGTGACGGCGGCGCTCCTCGACGCGCTCGGCGAGGTCGTCCGTGAGCACCGCGCGGAGCTCAAGGCGACCGCGGACGCCAACGTCGACGCCCTCTCGCTCGCGCTCCTCGTCGAGCGCGGGCGCCTCCGCGAGCTCCGCGATCGCTTACTCCCGTGGCTCGACGCCAGCGATCTGCGCGTGGTGATGACCGGGCCGTGGGCGCCTTCGTCGTTCGTCGGCGACGACGCCACCGGCGACTATGGAGATAGCTCCCGATGAGCGACCGGCCACCTATGGCGCCAGCACCCGAGTGCGGTCGTGCGCTGGGCATAGACGACGCGCTGGCTAGGGTTCCTCGGGCACGGCGCGCCCACGCGCCGTGGAACGGTGGTTGCATCGTAATTCGGCGTCGAACTCGAGCTCGAGTTCGGCATCGTACGTACGAAAACACCAACTGCAGAGAACTTCCTAGGAGGCAATAGCAACCAATGGCGAAGATTCAGAAATCAACCGACTCATCGAGCCTCGCCGAGGTCGTCGATCGCATCCTCGATAAGGGGATCGTCATCGACGCCTGGGCGAAGGTCTCGCTGGTCGGTATCGAGCTCTTGGCGGTCGAGGCCCGCGTGGTCATCGCGTCCGTCGAGACCTACCTCAAGTACGCAGAGGCGATCGGCCTGACGACGACCGCCGCAGCGCCCGCCTAGGGCGTCGGAGGCCCGGGGGGGAGCCCCCGGGCCTCTCTTCATGAGCCCCCGCTGCACCGCGAGACAACGAGACCACCGCCGTGACCGCCCCTTCTTCGCCCCACACCGCGCGCGACTCTGAGGTCCTGCATCTCGAGCCGAGCCCCAGCTTCATCGTCACTCCTGAGGTCGACTCGCTGACTCAGAGGGCGTTGACCTACCTGCGCGCAGGGATGGCACTCCACTTCGCGGGGCCCCCGGGCGTCGGCAAGACGCGGCTGTCATTCCACGTCGCCGCGCTCCTCGGCTCGCCCGTGGTCCTCCTCCACGGCGACTACGAGCTCAGCACCTCAGACCTCGTCGGCCGCGACGGCGGCATCCAGCGGTCGAAGATCGTCGACAACTACATCCACTCGGTGACCAAGGTGAAGGAGGAGATCCGCAGCGAGTGGATCGACAACCGGCTGACGCTCGCCTGCCTCCACGGCTACACCCTGATCTACGACGAGTTCAACCGCTCGCGCGCGGAGGCGAACAACCCGCTCCTCAGCGTTCTCTCTGAGGGGATCCTCAGCCTCCCGCGCCGCCGCAAGGGCCCGGCCTACCTCCGTGTGCACCCTGACTTTCGCGCGATCCTGACGTCGAACCCAGAGGAGTACGCCGGCGTCCACAAGGCCCAGGACGCGCTCCTCGATCGCGTGATCACCCTCCATCTCGACCACTACGATCGCGACACTGAGGTCGCGATCGTCGTCTCGCGCGCGGAGGTCGAGGAGACGATCGCAGCGCCGATCGTCGACATCATCCGCGCCCTGCGGGCCGAGAACGAGGGCGCCGTGCGGCCGACGATCCGCGCCGCGATCGCGATCGCGCGCGCGGTCGCGGTCGCCGGGGCGTCGACGACCGCGGACGATCCCGTGTTTCGCTGGGCCTGCCGCGACGTTCTCAGCCGTGACTACGCGCGGATCACCCACAACGGGAGGACCGTGGCGCCGACGATCATCGACGACGTGGTTCTCGACGTCGTCGGTCGTCGCCGATGGGGGCGGAGGTAGCGATGTCGCTCGTCGGCTCGCTCGCGCGGCGGACCCTACGCTTCCTCGCCAGGACGATCCTCGGCTGGCTCCGCCGGCGCGCGGTCAACTACGGCGTGGCGCTCGGGCGGCGGATCTGGGCGCGCCGCGGCCCGCTCTTCGCGACGATCCGCGGTCGCCGACGGGCGGCCCCGGGCGCCCGCGACGGGAGCCCCG
>JAGQIT010001237.1 GCA_020431135.1 Myxococcales bacterium
CTCGCCGAAGCGGCGCGCGAGCCTGGCGACCGCGGCGGCGCGCTCGTTGCCGCCGGTGCCCGGCCCCGCCTCGAAGTTGCCGGGCACCGCGTCGAGGCGCTCGAGGCCGCAGAGGTGCGGGCTGTCGAGGATCCGCGCGGCGTCGGCGAGGGGGAGGCCGTTGTAGGCGACGCCGAGGTAGCGCAGCCGCTGGCTGTGCGGCGAGCTGGCGATGAGCTCGAGGTGCTCGTGGCCGATCATCGCCGAGATGAACGTCGGCGACTCCCACGGGCTGCTCGTGGCCCAGTCGTCGCCGCCCGAGCCGTTGAGGTCGAGGCTCGTCAGCGCCGGCAGGACCGCGGGATCGAGGACCCTGCGCAGGGCCGCCAGCGACAGACAGCCGCGCGAGATGCGGACGTGGCGGACGCGCCACAGGAAGGGCGAGGTCAGGAGGAGCTGGAAGAGCTCGTCGACGTAGGAGTCGGTGATGCTCAGCGTCGTGTGGCGCAGCAGGAGGCACGAGCGCGCGCGGTCCTCGACGTAGGCGGTCGGGGTCCGGTAGGCGACCAGCGACCTGCGGTTGGCGCTGCGGCGGTCGTCCTCGAAGAGCGCGTCGGGGTCCCAGCGCGTCGCCCACGCCGAGCGCGCGAAGCGGGCGATGGCCGCGGTGTAGTCCGCCTTGGCGCGCTCGCGGGCGCTCGTGTCCGGCGGGCGGAGGCGCCGCTTGATCCGCGCCAGGAGCGACGGCTTCACGGGCGGCGGGGTGGAGGGAAGGGCGTAGTAGCGTACGCGGCGGTCGAGGAGGTCGGCGACGGGCGGCGCGGGCTCGCGGAGCGCGGCGATGAGGGCGCTGAGCGGCGCCCGACCGTCGACGTAGGCCTCGACCGCGGCGATCACCGCGGGCGGGTCGGACGGCGGCTGTGGCCGCGGAGCTGCCCGAATAGACAGGTGTTCGTAGTAGCCGACGCGCGCGAACCCGTGCTCGGCGGTCAGGAGCTTCTTCCCCTTGCTGTAGTGCTCGTGGCCTACGTCGTCGGCGGTGAGCAGGCGGGCGCAGCCGCGGGCCCGCGCCCAGGCCTCACAGGCGTCGAGGAGGGCCGCGCCGACGGCCAGCTCGCGCGCGCGCAGGCCGTAGTAGGGGCGGAAGCCGTGGATGAAGCGGAGCTCGGCGACCTCCGCGGAGCGCTGGAGGACCTCGACGTAGCCGTCGATCGCGTGGGGTCCGACGCCCTCGACGACGAAGCCCGCCCGCGTCTGCGCGGCGGGGGGCGCGTCGGCGAGGTGGTCGAGGAGGCGCCGGAGCTCGACGAGGTGCCACACGCGCGGCGTCGTCGGATCGCTGTAGGCGCGGATGCGGAGGAGGTCGTCCGCGTCCGCCTCGGTGATCGGGCGGGCGCGGGCTGCGACCGCGATCGCCGGCGGCGCGGGCCCCTTGAGCTCCTTGACGAAGTGGACGAGCGTGGTGACGCGCTTGCAGCCCCAGGCCGCGAGGGCCCCGTCCGCGCCGCGGCGCGCCTCGACGTCGACGCCGACGCAGAGAGAGCGCAGGTTCTCCGCGCGGGCCCAGGCGAGCGCCGCCTCGAAGAGGGCCCGCCCGACGCCGCGTCGGCGCCGCTCCTCGGCGACCCAGAGGCCCTCGAGGACCGCGCACGGGTGCTCGCCCGGGCCGGCGAACTCGGCGTTGGCGATCGCGTCGTCGCGGCGGACGACGAGCGCCGCGCCGGCGATGCCGGGGCCCTCGGGGTCGTCGACGACGAGGCGCGCGTGCGCCTCGCTCGGGGCGGCGAAGGAGAGCCGCGAGGCCGCCGCGAGGCGCTCGAGCGCCGCAGCGTCGCGGGGAAGGGCGCTGCGAGGGGATTGCTCGGTCACGGCGCGTCGCTGGCCTCTAGTCTAGCAGGCCGCGGCGAAGGTCCGACTACCGGGCGCAACCTGCAGGGTCCGGCACCGCGGGCGCTCCTCCGGACGAGCTGGGCCGACGACTGCGCGCGAGGCCACACGGACCTCGGCCACAGGTCGCTCGACCACCGGGGTCGCGCGGCGCGAGCGGCTGCCGCGGCCCATCGCGCGATCGGGCGGGCGCAGCGTGACGGCGCGTGCGGGGCTTGCGAGGTCGCGCTGTCGATCGCCGCTAGTCGAGGATCACCTCGGTGACGCTCACCCACTCGACCGGGTCCATCGGCTCGAGCTCGACGTAGCGGTACTCGTCGCCGAGGTCGTTCGTCGGCTGACAGCCCATGCCCGTCCCTTGATCGCGGTAGAGCGGGGTCACGGTCGGATCGATCTCGGTGCTCCAGGTGTAGACCTCGGAGCACTCCTCGGCGCAGCTCTCGTCGCGCAGCGAGCCGTAGGGCGGGACGTCGCCGAGGCACGCCGGGAGCAGGCCGATCCGCGGCCCCGTGCAGTCGGCGGTCGTGAAGAAGGTGAAGTTCGGCGCGTCGATGAGCGCGTTCGGCAGGCAGCGGCGGACGCCGTCGGGGTCGTCGCGGACGCTGCAGGTCGCGCCGCCGTGGGCGGTGTCGATGAAGCCGGCGCGCTCGCGCAGGTCGCTGCCCTCGGCAGACCAGTAGCGGTTGATGACGGTGCCCGCGCCCTCGCCCGGGGTGAGGAGCGTCGCCTCGGTGAAGTCCGCGTCGGGGATCGCCGCGCCGACGGCGTAGAAGTGGAAGTCGCCGATCGTCGCCGGATCGCAGCTCCCGCCGACCTGCTCGTAGACCTCGGTGAGCTCGTCGCCGCCGGTGTAGACCGTGCGCAGCTCGCCGCAGGTGCTCGGCGTGCGGTCGTTGACGTAGGCCTGGCTCGGCCCCGCGCAGGCGACCGGGCCGCCGCCGACCGGCTCGCTGCAGGCGGCGTCGGCGAAGAAGCGGGCGTTGTAGTTGACGCCGTCGTCGGGGAGCCAGCGCTCGAGGCCGTCGGCGGTCCTGCGGTGGCGCGTGGCGACGGCGAGCTGCGTGTCCTCGGCGCCGACGTAGGACCAGGAGCCGTCGTCGGCGATCCGCCGGACGCCGCGGATCCGCGCGTCGCCGCCGTCGAGGGTGTCGGTGGCGGCGACGTAGGTCGCGGGGTCGATCGCCGGACCGACGAGGACGTGGTCGATCGGATCGGGCTGACGCTCGACGCAGCCGTCGACGTCGTCGAGCTCGTAGAGGACCGCGCTGACGACGTCGCCCATCGTCGCGTGGATGTCGATCCCCGCGGCGTCGTCGCAGGTGCCGGGGCTCGCCGAGCTCCAGGCGTAGGCGGGGTAGGGGGGCTCGTCGACCTGGGTGAGGGCGACCACGCGCTGGGTGCAGGCGGCGTCGGCGTAGAACTGCGCCGGCGCCTCGAAGGTCTCGGGGACGCAGCGCAGCGCGCCGTCGCTGAGCTCGCGGAACTCGCACTCGTGGTCGAGCTCGCTGTCGTGCCAGCCCGTGAAGCCGGGCTCACCAGACTCGGGCTGCCAGACGATCGCCTTGAGGCGGGTCCCGCCGCCGAACTCCTCCTGCCCCTCGTCGCCGCCGGTGTCGGTGTCGGTGTCAGTGCCGGTGCCGCTGGCTGTGTCGCTCGTCGCGCTGTCGCTGTCGCCGTCGGGGCAGCCTGCGAGGGCGAGGGCGAGGGGGATCGCGAGGGCGAGGCGCCGCAGCGGCGACGGCGAGCAGGGGGCGAAGTCCATCAATCGAGGGTACCGCCGCGCCCTCGCGGCGGCGCCGACAAACGCCCGCGCTATCCCGCGCCTGGGTCGTCCCGGCCTTGTGGCGGCGGAGGTCGAGCCTCACCGCGCGGGCGCGGGGCCGAAGCGCTGGAAGGGCGCGTCCTCGTAGATCTCCCGATCATGGGGCAGGCCCAGCGACCGTCGGAGGGCGGCGGCGGCCCGGATCCCTGAGACGATCGTGCCCTCGACGTAGCCGACGTTCACGCCGAAGTTCGTCCAGTCGCCGGCGAGGAAGAGGTTGTCGTAGCCGGACTCGTCGGCCGCGAGCCGGAAGCGCTCGGAGCCCGGGACGGCCAAGGTGTAGCGGGCGCTCGGCTCGGCGTTGTGCCTGATGAGCTGCCGCGTGAGGCGCTGACGACCGCTCGGGGCGGCCTCCCCCGCCGGATCGTGGAGAACGCTGAGGTCGAACGCGCCGGTCCCTCGAGCGTGCGCCTTGGGCCAGAAGAACCCCATGTGGTGATCGAGCCAGGCCTTGGTCATCTCCGTGACTCGGGCCTGCTCCCGCGCTGGGAACCCGCGGTCGCTCCGAGGCGGTTGCGGCTCGGCGTCCTCGAGGGCGCCGGTGTAGTAGACCAGCGCTCGCGGCCGGCGCTCGGCGGGCCACGCCTCGTGCCGCTCCATGATCGAGGTCATCTCGATCCACGAGTAGAGCGGATCGGCGTAGACGACGGTCTGCGGCGCGGAGTTCGGGCGCAGCCCCCACTCGGCCGAGTCCATCCCCAGCTCCTCGAGGCTCTTGTCGAGCCAGAGCTGGACGCACGGCGTCTGCACGGTGCGGATGTTC
>JAGQIT010001238.1 GCA_020431135.1 Myxococcales bacterium
GCCCGCGCTCCGCCTGCGCCACCGAGCGGTGCTGCGTGAGCGCGCGCGCACCTCGGAGCGCGTCGTCGACGAGCTCCGGCGCCGGCCTTTGCCGCCGCGGGTCCTCACGTGCGATCGTCACCGCTCGGTCATGGACGCGACGCCGCCCCTCCGCTCGTTCCTCGCCCACGACCTCCGCGAGGGGCTCTCGCGCTGGTGGGCGCTCGCCAAGCGGGCGACGCTGATCGTCACGGCCCTCTTCGCGGTCCCCTTCGTCGTCGTCGCGCTCGCCGGGATCGCCGACACCGGCGTCGCCACGACGCTCCTCGCCCTCGCGGCCAACGTCGTCGTCGCCGCGGTCTACGCCGCGTTCGTCGGCTTGGTCGTCGCGACGACGGCGCTGCTGTGGCGCCTCTTCGGCGCCGCCCTGATCGCCGCCGCCGTCCTCGCGCCCCTCGCCTTCTTCGCCGTCCTCTGGTTGATGGGGCCGTGGGTCGTCGTCGCCGGGGCGCTGACGATCGAGCTGTGGGCCGAGGCGATCGCCGCGAGCCCGTCGATGTCCTTCGATCCGACGCCGATGCTCGGCGCCGGCGGCCACGCGGGCCCGGCGATCCTCCTGATCTTCGCGGTCGTCCTCCTCCCGGTGGTGGTCCTCTGGGTCGGCAAGGCGATCGTCCTCCTCGTCGTGCCGCCCGTTCTCTGGGCGCTCCTCGGCCTGGTCGCGGCGGTCACGGCGACGATCGCCCTCTCCCTCGCGGCGGCGCTGGTGATCGCGGCGCCGATCCTCGGGATCGCCCTCTTCCGCCGCTTCCGTCGCCGCCGCCGCGAGCACCTCGAGGCGCACGCCGCCGCCGCACAGCGGCTCGCGTGAGTGTCCCGTCTGTAGAGACGACGTCCGCGTCGTCGACTGGTACATGTTTCAGCGTCGGGCTCGATCGCCGGCGCGGCTTCGCCCCTTGGCTTCACGACGCTGACCTCGCCAGAGGACGCCCGCAGGGCCGCTACCGCGGCGATCGCCACAGACGCGCGCCCTCCCCCCTTGGTAGTGTCGTTGGGGTATGGCGGACGCGGAGCCCGGGATCGAGGCGCCGCCGATCCCCGGTGTCGAGTTGACCCGAGAGATCGGTCGCGGCGGACGGAGCCGCGTCTTCCTCGCGCGCCGCGACGACCGCGACTACGCGGTCAAGATCGCCAGCGATCCCGGCGACCCCGCGCTGCGCCGCCGGTTCATGCGCGAGGCGGCGGCGCTCGCATGCCTCCGCCACCCGGCGCTGCCGCGGATCTTCGCGGTCGGCGAGGCCGACGGGGCGGTCTACACGGTGATGGAGCGAATCGACGGCGCCGACCTCGAGCAGCTCCTGCGCTCGCGCGAGCGCCTCGACGAGGCGTCGACGGTCGCCATGGCGATCGCCGTCGCCCGCGGGCTCGACGCGGCCCACGCCTTCGGGCTCATCCACCGCGACGTCAAGCCGGCCAACATCCTCGTGCCCCAGGCGGCGGACGGCGAGGCGCCGGACTTCGCGGCCGTCCGCCTCATCGACTTCGACCTCGTCACCCGCGCCCGCGCCGAGCGCAGCGACGAGGCGGCCGCGGCCCTCCACGGGACGCTCGCCTACTGTCCTCCGGAGCAGTCGGGGATGCTCCACCGACCCGTCGACGCGCGCTCGGATCTCTACGCGCTCGGCGTCGTGATCTACGAGTGCCTCGCCGGCCACCCGCCCTTCGCGGCCGTCGACGCCAGCGAGCTGCTCCGCCTCCACGCGGTCGCCGAGCCGCCGCCGCTCGGCGACGCGGCGCCGGCGACCTCGCTGGCGATCCGGGCGATCGTCCGCGCCCTCCTCGCCAAGGATCCCGACGAGC
>JAGQIT010001239.1 GCA_020431135.1 Myxococcales bacterium
TTCTGCGAGGCGAGGACGTTGCCCGCGATCTTGAGCTTGCCGCCGAAGTAGAGGTCGTTCGGGTTGACCTTGCCCTCGCACATCGCCATGAAGTCGGCGTCGCTGATCTCGAGGGTGCACTCGGGCTTGGCGGTCTCGCCGGGGCCGACGTTGCCGCTCTTGAGATCGAGGGTCCAGGTGCTCGCCGGGTCCGTGATCTTGAAGAGGTAGGTGACGCCGATCTTCTTGGCCTCGTCGCTCTTGCTGACGTAGTCGGCGATCGCCTCGAAGACGTCGGCCGAGGTCGGCTCGGCGCTGACCGGGGCGGCGGCGGCGGCGGTCGCCTGCGCGGGCGCGGCCTTGGGCTTGGGCTTCGGGATCTCGGCGTAGAGCTCGACGGCGGCGTGCGAGATGACGACGCTGTCGCGCTCCTTGACCTTGCAGCGGAAGATCACGCGGAGCGGCGACTCGACCCACATCTCGGTGACGAGGGTCTCGCCGGGGAAGACGCTGTCGGCGAAGCGGACCTTGATGCTCTTGAACTTGCGCGGGTCGTCGCCGAGCTCGCCGAGGATCGCCCGGCCGGCGTAGCCGAAGGTGCACAGGCCGTGGAGGATCGGCTTGTCGAAGCCGAAGGCCTTGGCGAAGTTCGGGTCGGCGTGGAGCGGGTTCCAGTCGCCGCTGAGGCGGTAGAGGAGCGCCTGGTTGGCGTTGATCGTCTGCGTGACGGTCGCGTCGGGCTCGCGCTCAGGCGGGACGTTGACGTCGGTCGACGGCCCGCGATCGCCACCCCAGCCGCCGGCGCCGCGGATCAGCGCCGTGAGCTCGTTGTAGATCAGCTCCTCGCCGGTCTCGTCGGTCGACGAGATCGCGAAGACGACGGTCGCGTGCTTGCCCTTGTCGAAGATGTCCTTGACGGTGACGCGGTGGGTGAGCTTCGCGTGCGGCGGCAGCGGCCGGCGCAGCTCCGTGTACTGCTCGCCGTGGAGGAGGCGGTCGAGGCCGAAGTTGAGGCCCGGGGCCATGACGCCCTTCTTGGCCTGGTCGAGGATCGCGTTGACGCCCGGGATGACGCCGTAGGTCGGCAGCGGGACGAAGCCGTCCTGGTGCATCTCGTAGACGTAGCGCAGCTCCTCGTCGTCGAGCGGATCGGTCGCCGCGCCGACGCCGAGGGCGTAGAGGGCGAGGTCCTGCTCGGTGTACGAGGACTCGATCGGAGCGGCCTCGTGGCCGAGCGCGAGGTCGACGTCGATGAACCTGTTGCCGCCCTTGCTCGGGCCGGCCTGGACGTTCTGCATCACCGGCGCGAGCGCCTGGGTGATCTCGGCCGGGTGGGTGGCCTTGCCGAAGTCGACGATCTCCGACCAGCGGCGCTTGATGTCGTCGGGGCTGATCTCGCGGCCGAGGCGGACCGTCACGCCCTCGGTGCGCTCCCAGCGGAGCTTGCCGAAGTAGCCGCCGCCGACCTCGAAGAGGCCGCCGGTCTCCTCGCAGTCCTCGTGGGCGAGCCAGGCGACGAGCGGGCTGACGTACTCGGGGCGGAGCGCGTCGATGAGCTCCTTCGGCATGACCGTCTCGGTCATCCGCGAGCCGGCGATCGGCGCGATCGTGTTGACGTGGATCCCGCGCTTGCGCCCCTCGATGGCGAGGGTGTTGGTGAAGCCGGCGAGGCCGAGCTTTGCCATCGAGTAGTTGGCCTGGCCGAAGTTGCCGTAGATGCCGGCGGCCGAGGCCGTGTTGATGATCCGGCCGTAGCCCTGCTCGCGCATGATCGGCCAGGCGGCGTGGCTCACCCGGAAGGCGCCGAGAACGTGGACCTGGTAGACGAGGTCCCAGTCCGACTGGCTCATCTTGTGGAACGAGACGTCGCGGAGGATGCCGGCGTTGTTGACGACGATGTCGACGCGGCCGAAGGCGTCCATCGCCGTCTTAATGATGTTGGCGCCGTCGACCACCGAGTCGTAGTTGGCGACCGCCTCGCCGCCGGCGGCCTTGATCTCGTCGACGACCTTGTCGGCGGCCGCCGAGCCCTTGCCGCCGCCGTGGGCGTCGCCGCCGAGGTCGTTGACGACGACCTTGGCGCCGCGGCTGGCGAAGAGGAGGGCGTGGGAGCGGCCGAGGCCGTTGCCCGCGCCGGTGATGATCGCGACTTTGCCGTCGTAACGAAGCTCGCTTGCCATGAGCTGGGGTCTCCTGGGTCGAATCAGCGGCCTTCGGGATAGCCGCCGACGCGCGCCAGCGTCAACTCGGGTTTGCGGCGCTCACCAGATCTCGCAGACCTCCGCCGCCCGCATCGGCGCCCCAGGCTCGCAGGCGAACGCCTGCCAGAAGCCCGGCGCGTGGCGCAGGGGGACGTTGACCCGGAACTCGGGGAGGGCGTGGGGATCGACGGTGGTCAGCAGGCGGGTGATCTCGGGGCTCGCCAGCGAGCACCAGCCCTGGGCGAAGGCGACGAAGAAGAGCTGCTCGTTGCTCAGGTCGGCGAGGAGCTGGGGCTCGTCGCCGCGCTCGCGGACCCGGCGCTGGTAGGCGTCATAGGCCAGGCGGATGCCGCCGAAGTCGGCGATGTTCTCCCCGAGGGTGAGGCGGCCGTTGATCGGCAGGCCGGGGAGCGCCTCGATCGCCGAGTAGGTCCGCTCGATGCACTGCGCGCGCGCGGCGAATTGCGCCTGGGCCTGCGGCTCCCACCACTCGCGGAGGACGCCGTCGGCGTCGAAGTGGCGGCCCTCGTCGTCGAAGCCGTGGGTGAGCTCGTGGCCGATGACCATGCCGATGCCGCCGAAGTTCATCGCCGCCGGCCAGTCGGCGTCGAAGTAGGGCGGCTGGAGGATCCCGGCGAGGAAGACCATCTGGTTGAAGGGCGGCGAGTAGTAGGCGTTGACGACCCCGGGGGCCAGCTCCCACTCCTCCTTGTCGACCGCGCCGCCGATCTCGCCGGCGTGGCGCAGCGACTCGAAGGCGCGCAGGGCGAAGACGTTCTCGAGGTGGAAGCTGTCGTGGAGCTCGAGGGTCGAGTAGTCGCGCCAGCGGTCGGGGTGGCCGATCTTGTTGACCAGGCGGCGGACCTTCTCCTCGGCGCGGGCGCGGGTCGTCGGATCCATCCACGGCAGCGCGGCGAGGCGCTCGGCGAAGGCGGCCTCGATCGCGCGGGTGAGCTCCTCGGCCTCGGTTTGGCTGGCGCCGGCGAAGGTCCGACGGACGAACTCGGGGCCGACGCGCTCGCCGAGGCCGCCCTCGTTGGCGAGGGTGACGCAGCGCTCCCAGCGGGGCGGCAGCGCCTTGATCCCGGTGAGGAGCGCCTCGAGGCGGTGGTGCTCGGCGGCGATCGGCGCGCTGAGGTGCTCGGCGTTCGCGTGGATCAGGTGCCAGCGCAGGTAGGCGCGGAGCACCCGGGCCGAGCGCTTCTTCAGGATCCCGTCGAGGGCGGCGAAGAACTCGGGGTTGGTGAGGTTGAGGTTGTCGCCGATCGGCCCGAGGTCGGCGGCGGCGAAGTACTTGGCCCACGGCAGGCGCCGCGTCAGCTTGCGCAGGCCGTCGACGCCGACGCGGTTGTAGATCGCCGCCGGCTCGCGCATCGCCGCGCGCGGCCGCGTGACCGCGGCGAGCTCGCGCTCGAGCTCGACGATCGCGGCGGCGTCCTTGCGCGCGCGCGCCTCGTCCTCGCCGAGGAAGGTGAGCATCGTCGCGACGTGCTCCTCGTAGTAGGCGAGGCGGGCGGCGCCGCGGGGGCCGTCGGCGACGTAGTAGTCGCGGTCGGGGAGGCCGAGGCCGCCCTGATCGAAGGTGAGGATGTAGGTCGTCGGGTTCTTCGGGTCAGGTTCGATGCGGAAGGCGAAGAGCGGGCCGGCGCCGCCCCAGGCCGACGCGTGGAGGATCCCGAGGACGTTGAAGAAGTCGCCGTGGCCGCGGATCTCGTCGATCCAGCCGATGAAGGGGGCGAGGGGCTCGGCGCCGCGGGCGTCGATCGTCACCTCGTCGATGCACGTCCGGTAGAAGTAGCGGAGCAGGAGGTCGTCGCCGGTCGCCGTCGCGTCCTCGAGGATCTCGCGGATGATCGCGTGGTTGCGATCGATGAGCTCGCCGAAGCCGCGGCCGTAGGTCGAGCGATCGTCGGGGAGCGTATGGCTCGAGAGCCAGCCGCCGCAGGCGTAGGCGTAGAAGTCGACGCAGGGATCGGCGTTCGCGTCGAGGACCGCGCGGACCTCGTCGGCGGCCCGCTGCCAGGTCTCCGGCAGGGCGGGGGGCGGCTCCTCCTCCGGGGGCAGGGCGACCGGCGGTGGCGGGCACGCGGCGAGCGCGAGCGCAGCGCAGAGCAGCGCCCCGACCCGCACCCCCACACCGACACCCACCATCGCCCGTCGACGACGCACAGCGCCCCCATAGTACGGCGAAACGCCGGCGTCGTCGTCGGCGTGAGACCGGCGCGTCGCCGCGCGAGGGCGCGCCGCGTCGGCGATCAGCCGCGCTCGTGCCAGCGCCCGGCGACGAGCGAGCGGAGCATGAACGTCGTCTTGACGGCGACGACCGGCGCCTCGTGGCGCGCGAGCTCGTCGGCGATCCGGATCGCCGCGGCCGCGGTCGTGATGCCCTCCGCCTCCGCGAGCGCGAGCGTCCGCCGCGTCACCTTGTAGAGGGAGTTGTCCCAGTCGCGGCCGAAGTGGCGCTCGATCGCCGGATCGCCGTCGATGTAGCCGTACTGCTCGTTGGCGCAGTGGACGATCCCCATGCGGTTGCACAGGAAGTCGGGGACGTAGACGACGCCGCGGGCGGTGAGCGCCTCGGCGTCGCGGACCTCGTCG
>JAGQIT010001240.1 GCA_020431135.1 Myxococcales bacterium
GCGCCGCTGCTGTCGCCGGCGCCCTCGTGGCGGGGCGCGGCGACGGCGATCACCCCGGCGTCGCCGCGTATCGCCACCGTCGTCCCGAAGAAGTCGCGGGCGTCCCCCTCGGGATCGAGGAGCCTCGCCGCCGGCGCGACCTCGGCCCACGTCGCCTCCGGCGGCCGCGTGAACACGAGGGCGGCGCCGCGGTAGAGGTAGCCCTTGTCGTCGGCGGCGCCCGGGAGGCCGACGACGACGGCGTCGCCGGCGACGGCCACCGCGTTGCCGAGCCTGTCGTAAGGGGCAGACTCGGGATCGACGAGGTGCGCGGCGAGGCTCGGGGCGGCCCAGCCGTCGGTGTCGCTGGCGACGTAGAGATAGGCGGCGCCGCTGTCGACCTTGCCGGCGACCATCTGCCGCGGCGCGCCGATGACCACGGCGGCGCCGTCGGTCGCCACGCTGGCGCCGAAGAGCGCCCCGGCGCGGCCGTCCTCGGCGCGGAGCTTGGCGACCTGGACGAAGGGCGCGTCGGCGGCGGGGCGGGCGAAGAGATAGGCGGCCCCGCTCGCGTCGCCGAGGTCGTCGTCGTCGTCATCGGGGGCGCCGGCGACGAGGAGGTCGCCCGCGAGCGCGACGGTCAGCCCGAGGTGGTCGAGGGCCTCGCCGTCGTCGGCGACGAGGGCGGCCTGCTCGGTCCAGCCGCCCTCGAGATCCTCGGCGAAGACATAGACCGCGCCGCCGCCTCGCGCCGGCGCGCCGACGGCGAGCGTGCCCCCGTCGAGGTCGACGCTCGCCCCGAACTCGTCGCCCTCGCGCCCGTCGGCGGCGAAGAGCGTGGCCAGCCGCTCCCACTCGTCGCCCCGCGGCGCGCAGATGTAGACCGCGCCGGTCCGCGGCGCGCTGCCCTGGGAGTAGGGCGCGCCGACGGCCACGAAGCCGTCGCCGAGCGCAACCGCGGCGCCGAAGCGGGTGGCGTCGGCGTAGCTGATCAGGTGTAGATCCGGCGGCGCGAGGACGTCGGCGGCGACGCTGCACAGGCTGTAGTTGATCGTGCAGTCGTTGGCGCAGGAGTTCGCGTCGTCGCTGTCGCCGTCGTCGCAGTCCTCGACGCCGAGCTGGACGACCCCGTCGCCGCACACCGACGGGGTGCACGCGTTCGTGCACCCGTCGTCGTCGTTGGCGTTGCCGTCGTCGCACTCCTCGACGCCGTCCTGGACCACGCCGTCGCCGCAGAAGGCGAGGGTGCAGTCGCGCTTGCAGGCGTCGCGGTCGTCGTCGTTGCCGTCGTCGCACTCCTCGGCTGGGCCGCCGCTGATGGTCTCTGCGGCGTTGACGACCCCGTCGCCGCAGAAGGCGAGGGTGCAGTCGTTGCGGCAGGCGTCGTTGTCGTTGGTGTTGCCGTCGTCGCAGACCTCGTCGTTGTTGACGATCCCGTCGCCGCAGACCGGCGGCGGCTTGCGCTCGCAGCCGGCCGCGGCGCAGAGCCCGAGCGCCGCGAGCAGGGCCATCCGCGGGGCGCGGGGCGTCCTGGGGGCGAGCACATCCACGAGGCTGAGCGATCCTAGCACTGGCGATCGCCGCGGGCTGAGGGAGCGGGCGGCAATCGCTGCGATCCGGCGGCTGCGCAATGCTTTCGCGCTCCCGTGCGCCCACCTACGCGGTCTGACTCCGTCCGCGAGGCACACGAGGCAGGGAACACGGATCCCACCTCCCGTCTCGCAGCGGCGCTCCGGCGAAGCGAGGGCGAGCTGGCCGGGTCGCGGCGCATCGGCGGACGGGCCGCTACGCCGCGGCGTCGCGCCCGAGGTCGACGTCGCCGGGCTCGAGAACATAGGCGAAGGCGTCGACGCAGGTCCGCCAGGCGTCGCGCTCGATCAGCCGGCCGTGGGCGATGACGATCCGCTCGAAGTCCCAGGCGAGGAGCTCGCGCGCGCTCGTCCGCATCGCCTCTGGATCGCGGAGGCTGAGCTTGAAGTCTGTCGGCGCCGTCGGTCGCTCGCCCATGCCGGCGAGGTCGAGGAGCCGGCGGACGATCGGCGAGCGGGTCTCGGGCGCGTGGCCGAGGTTCTCGATCGCGTCGCAGAGCAGCAGCGTCCCGCTCGGGCGGTGGAGCATCGCGATCTCCTCGTGGAAGACGTGGCCCTTGATGACGACGTGATCGACGAGCCGGCGATCCCAGGGGACCTCCGCGGCGGTCTCGCTCAGCGTCGCGCGCCAGCGCAGATCGGGGCGGCGCGCCGCGAGCCCCGGCGCCGCCCAGGCCTCCGCGCCGGGGAACGCCGCGAGCCAGTCGCCGACGAAGAGGTGGTGGATCAGGTTCGGGGCGATCAGCCAGCGCACCTCACCGAGCTCGGCGACCGCCGCTCGCATCGCCGGGTCGAGGGCGATCGGCGAGTAGACGAGGAGGCGCCCCGCCGCGTCGCCGCGGACGATCACCATCCGCGCCCCGAGCTCGCCGCCCATGAACGTGAGGGGCATCTGCGCGACCCAGACCTGCCCCGGCACGTACTCGACGAGGCCGCTCTCGCGGTAATAGGGCATGAGCGGGTGGGGCTCGTCGGGGCGCTGCGGGAGGTGGGAGCGCTGGCAGTCGGGGCGCTTCGGCGGCGGGACGACGTGGGCGAGGGCGGCCGCGAGGAGGAGGCAAAAGAGGCCGAGACCGACGAGGGCGACGCCGAGGGTGGCGAGGGCGGCCGCGAGGAGCGGGCTGGCGACGAGGTCGAGGGGCCCCGCAGCGATCGCCAGGCCGCCTGCGCCGATGAGGGCGGCGACGTAGGGCGCCCACGCGCGCAGCGGCGACACGGTCGGGCGGCTGAGGAGCGCGAGCCCGGGCGGACGATCGCCGCGCAACCAGGCCAGCCCGTGGCGGGCGATCCCGCCGAGCACCGCGGGCCACTGGGCGCTGAGATCTGGGACGCGGTTGTCCGCGGCGACGTCGGCGATCCTCGGGTCGACCATCGCCGCGGATCCTAACAGCCTGCGACGGAGACCCTCGCGGCGCGCCGCCGGGGCGCGGGCTGCCGAGCGCCGGGGCGCGCCGGCGTAGAGACGCGAAGGCCGGCGCGGCGGAGGATCTGATCGCACAAGACGTCGTTTGTCGGCGATATCGGCTGCAGGCGACCGCGAGCGCGACCTCTGGTCGATGCGCGCTTGCGCCCGTGCGCGAAGTCGCGCGATAGTCGGGGCTGAGGTGCCTATGGTCGCAAAGCTACCCCGCGTCCTCCTGAACACGCTCCGCACGCTCCCCGCGGTCCTCCTCTTCTTCGCCTGCGCCGACGAGTCGACCTCCACCGTGACCTCCTTCTCGGGGGGCTCCGGGCTCACCGGGCTCACCGGGGCGCCGGACACCGAGGGCGCCACCGAGGGCACGAGCACCGGCGACGCGAGCGACAGCGGCGACGACAGCAGCACCTCGGCCGCGAGCTCCGACGCGACGACGACCTCGGCCTCGGCCTCGGCCTCGGGCGGCACGAACCCGAACCCCGACGGCCTCCCCAACGGCTCGGAGTGCGACAGCGACGACGACTGCATGAGCGGCAACTGCTACACGATCACGCTCCCCGTCGACGGCCTGCCGTCGGGGATCTGCGGGGTCTGCGACGAGGACCAGGACTGCGTCGACGCCGGCCTCGGGATCGCCTGCTCGATCGACGTCCCCGGCATGCAGACCGCGTGCACCGAGGGCGGCGTCGGCTCGTTCTGCGACTCGCCCGGGGGCTGCAAGGACGGGCTCTTCTGCGACGAGCTGGTCGACGGCCTCGGCGAGCTCCTGCCGATGGCCTGCGGGACCTGCCGCACCGACGCCGACTGCCTCGGCAGCGCCCGCTGCACGCCCGAGGTCGACGTCGTCGGCTACAGCGGCCACAAGTACTGCGCCGAGCTCGGCTCGATCGAGAACGACAACCTGTGTCCGGTCGAGGGCGGCGACGCGAGCTGCGTGTCGGGCCACTGCGCGGCCGTCGACCTCGGCTTCGTCACGGTCGCGGTCTGCGGCGAGTGCAACACCGACGCCGACTGCGGCGGCGGCACCTGTACGCCGGGCAAGTTCAGCGGCGGCTTCATCGGCTCGACCTGCACTTAGGAGCCTGCCCCGCAATCGGCGCACGCTCACGCGTCGACGATGCCCGGTGCGCGGCTTCGGCGGAGCCGAGAGCGCTGACGACGCGGCTCGAGACCACGCGCCGAGCTCCCAGGCGCCTGCCCGCACGAGCGCACACGGC
The DNA here is from genome assembly GCA_020431135.1 of Myxococcales bacterium. Classification (GTDB taxonomy): domain Bacteria; phylum Myxococcota_A; class Polyangia; order Nannocystales; family Nannocystaceae; genus JADJRG01. The sequence continues at coordinate 4,203 of JAGQIT010001240.1, forward strand.
GACTTCTCGGACCGCGTTGTGGACTGGGCGCCCCTCAGAGGCTGCTCGACGCTCCCTGTGGGGGCCCGTCGATCCGGGGGCCACGCGGGAGAGCCGGAGAGCGCCCGCGGAGCGCCGCGTTCTCGCGCGATCATTTTGCGGTCCGGCGACCACACCTGCGCGTCGTCGCCTGGGAAGGAGGGCCAGAGGGCCGCAGGGCGCGGGGCCGCGGTGGGGGAGGGGGCGAGCCGGGTCGCGCAGGTCTGGATCACAGCTCGTCGCCTCGGCGTAGCGCGGGCCGGCGCGCTCCACTACGATCCTCCGGTGCCGCCGCGCCTGCCCGCGCTCTTCGCCGCGGCCTCGATGATCGTCGGGGGGTGCGGCTACACGTCGAGCTACGTCGCCCCCGACGGCTGGCGGGCGCGGCCGATCTACAACGGCAACGACGTCGAGATGGTCGGCTCGACCGAGCTGCCGAAGTGCACCTTTGAGCTCGAGGAGGCGCCGCCTCCCGGCGACTATCCGCCGCCGATGTACATCGACGATCACGGCAACTGGGTCCCGGTGCCGCGCGTCTACGTCGTCTTCTGGGGCCCGCCGCCGGTCCACCTCCCGCACCCCTTCATCTTCCACCCGCCGGGTCCGCACAACCTGATCCTCGGCTCGCTCCTCCGCGGGTCGAGCGGCGGCGGCGGCGGCAGCAACGGCAAGGGCGCCGGGATGGTCTTCGCGCTGATGGCCGCGGTCGCCGTGGTCGCCTCGTCGGGCGTCGCCATCGGCCTCGCCGCGGACCCGCCGGAGGACAACGACGCGGCCGAGGACATCGACGCGATCAACCTCCATAATGATCGTGTCCGCGAGAAGATCGCCGAGTGCATGCGGATCGCCGCGGAGCGCCGCCAGGCAGCGCCAGCGCCCGCGCCCGAGGAGCCGGCGAGCCAGCCGCGCCCGAGTCAACCGGCGCCGACCGTGAGCGACGCT
>JAGQIT010001241.1 GCA_020431135.1 Myxococcales bacterium
CTGCGCGGGATCTCTGAGATCGAGGCGGGGATCTGCGGCGCCGACGGTCCGACCGCCTACCTCCGCCTCGCGCCGGATCTCGACGTCGACGTCACGGCGACCGTGAACACGGCCGGCTTCGCCCCGCGCCTCGGGATCTCGCCGGCGGCCTGCGTCGCCGACCGCGAGCTCGCCTGCGGCGAGGAGGGGACCGTCGAGCTCCGGGACGTCGCCGCCGGGACCCTGCTGACCCTGGCGATCGGCGCCGCCGTCGACGACCCCGGCCTCGCGGCGCCCGAATCGGCGGACGATCCCCTCGATTTCACGGTCGACGTCAGCTTCCGCCGGATCCTCGCGGTCGGCGAGCGCTGCCTCCCCGAGAGCCGCGGCCGCTGCCCCGGCGGGACCCTGTGCCGGGCGCCGATGGGCGCCGATCCAGAGGATCCCGCGGCGTGGATCTGCGATCCCCTCCCCGGGGACACCTGCGCGAGCGCCGAGGCGCTCGCCCTCGAGGGCCTCAGCGGCGAGTGGGTCGTCGACCTCGAGAACCCGCAGACCGACGCCCACGCCCACAGCTGCGCCGGGGAGGGGACGATCGACCGGGTCTTCCGCCTCGAGATCGCCGCCGACCTCCCGCCGGGGGCCGCCCTCGAGATCGTCAGCAAGGCGGCGGTCGGGCTCGCGGCCCGCGGCCCCGGCTGCGAGCTCGCGGCGGAGCTCGCCTGCGCCGCCGCGGTCGACGGCGAGGGCGTCGCCCTGACGATCCCTGACCTCGAGGGCCTCGCGGCCGCCGGCGCCGATCCGCTGCTCTTCCTCGAGTGGACGCCGGCCGCCGACGGCGAGACCCTCGAGCCGATCACGCTCAGCTGGGCGATCTCTGGCGCCTAGGAGCCTCTCTGAGCCTTCGCCGCGCGCCCTCGCGTGCCCGCGTCGACCCTCTCGGCTCCGTCGCAGCTCGCCGCTCGCGCGGTGCAGCGGCGCTCGGACGAAGCCGAGAGCACGCGTCGGAGACCCGAGCACCCCTCCTACGCGGAGCCTGTCTGGCGACTCGGCGCCTGGTCTCGCGCCGCAATCGTCGGTGAGCTCGGCTTCGCCGACGCGCCTTCGCACCGGGCGTACTCCTGTCTTCGGCACCGCGAGTCTTGGCGATGTCGAGGGCGAGAGAGACACCTCATGTCGCCGGGCGAGGGGCGTGTAGCGAGCACTCGGCGATCCTCTCGCGGCCGCTGCTGCTGCAGAGGAGCCGGCGCGGAGAGGCTCGGGGTCCCTCGTATGTCGACACGGCGCTCGACGATCTGCGGTCCGCGGTGAGATCGCCGAGCCCGTGCGACCGTGAGGACGAGGCGGCTCGCCTCACGTCGCTGGCGTCGCCGGTGTCGCCTGCGCCGCCGCGGCGGCCCGGCGGTCGATCGCCGAAATTGTGCCCGTGAGGCCGGCTGCGTCCGCGTTCGCAGCCCCAGGCGACGCGGCGCATCGACGTCGCCGGTGTCGCTTGCTCGCGCGCGCTCGTCGGCCTATGCTGCCGCGCCTACGAGCACCCCATGGCAAGCCGTCTCTTCACCAGCGAATCCGTCACCGAAGGCCACCCCGACAAGATCTGCGACAAGGTCAGCGACGCGATCCTCGACGCGATCATCGCCGAGGACCCGAAATGCCGGGTCGCGTGCGAGACCCTGGTCAAGACCGGCTACGTCAACGTCGCCGGCGAGGTGACGACCACGACCTACGTCAACATCCCGAAGATCGTCCGCCAGACGATCCACGAGATCGGCTACATCAGCTCCGACATGGGCTTCGACGCCGACTCCTGCGGCGTTCTCGTCGCCATCGAGGGCCAGAGCCCCGACATCGCCATGGGCGTCGACTCGGACGAGGAGAAGGAGCAGGGCGCCGGCGATCAGGGGATGATGTTCGGCTACGCCTGCACCGAGACGACTGAGCTGATGCCGATGCCGATCAGCCTGTCGCACAAGCTCACCCGGCGCCTCACCGAGGTCCGCCGCCGCGACGGCGAGAGCTCGTTCCTGCGCCCCGACGGCAAGTCGCAGGTGACGATCGAGTACCACGACGGCAAGCCGCACCGCGTCGACACCGTCGTCATCTCGAGCCAGCACCGCGGCGACGTCAAGCAGAGCACGCTGCGCGAGTTCATCATGGACGAGGTGATCAAGCCGACGATCCCCGAGGCGCTGATCGACGGCCGCACCAAGTTCCACATCAACCCGACCGGGCAGTTCATCATCGGCGGCCCGATGGGCGAC
>JAGQIT010001242.1:0-1484 GCA_020431135.1 Myxococcales bacterium
CGGCTCCGCCTGCGTCGGCGCTGCCGGCGGAGCCGCGGCGCTCGGGGCCGCAGCGGCGGCGTCGGTCTTCGTCGGCGCCTCGGCGGCGGCCACCTCCTTGTCGCCGCGCTGCGGCGCGTCGTGTCGGCACGCGGCCAAGAGGGAGAGAACCTGAGTGCCGAGCGTGAGCGCGGCGAGGGAGAGCAGCTTCGTACGCGACGCGGCCACGCGAGACCTCCGTTCGAGGAGCGTCATTGTCGACGGCGGCGATCGGCCGGTCAAGGCGGCGGCGTCGCGCGATCATGCGCGTCGTCGTCTGCGACCCGCTCGCTCCGCGGGGAAGAGCACGCGGGCGACGGAGGGTCGGTCGGCGCTACACGGCGTCGCCACGCGGAAGCGCTCCGGTCCGACGAGCGCTGCGCGAGACCCGACGGCAGCCGCCGCGACGGCGCGTCGGCGGGGTCCCGACGCCCGCTCGACTCGACCGCCGCGCATCGCCGCGCCGCCGCGAGCCGCAGCCTCACCTGCGGCGCAGGGCGGTAGTATCGACGCGTGGTGACAGCCAAGCTCGCCGTCGACGCGGTCCTCGATCGCCTCGCGCTCGGACCCTGGCGGCTCACGGGGCTGCCGACGCTCCGCGGCGCCGGGCTCTACTTCGTCGCCGTGCGCCCGGGGGACTCGCCGATCTTCGCGTGGTTCGCCCTCGACAGGCGCCTGTCGGCCTCGCGGACCCGCTTCTTCGATCGCGAGGGCGCCGCGGCGTTTCTCCGCGAGTACGCGCGCGACGGCTACGACGAGGCGATGCTCGAGCCTTGGGACGCGGGCGCCGAGCCCTCACCCGCGGCGCTCCGGTCGGCGCTCACGCGGACGCAGGCGTCGCTCGCCGAGCTCGCCGCGGACCCGACCCGACAGGCCCCGGTGGCGGACGACGGCTGGCTCGAGCGCAGCGACGACGTCGGCTGGATCGTGACGAAGCGCTACGATCGCGGACCGGGGCGCTTCCACTGCGATGAGGCGCGCGCGGCCAGCGAATTGCTCACGCTGCGTCTCCACCACGACCTGGCGAATGAGCCCGGGTCGCCGCCGGAGGGCCTGGCTGCGGCCATCGGCGCCGAGCGACGGCGGCGCAAGGAGGTCTTCGCAGCCCACGGCCCGGCCCCCGATCGCCTCCTCCTGCGCAGCGGCGAGGGCGAGCCCGCGCGCGGCTTCATGCGCTTCGCGGACGGCGTCCACGCCCTCGTCGAACTCGACGCGGACGGCGTCCTCCGGCGCGCCGAACTCTGGCCCGCGGACGCGGCCTTCGAGCAGATCTTCCGCGACGCGAAGGGCGTGCTCCCGAGTCGCAGCCTCGACCTCGAGCCGCGCGTCCAGGCGCAGCTCGACGAGCTACGCGACGTCGACAGCCTCGCGCGTCTGCACCGTCAGGGCGCCGTCCGCCTGCGCTGCGGCAAGTTCGCCCGCGGCGGCCTCAAGACCCTCGACGCCGACACCCTCCTCGACGACCT
>JAGQIT010001242.1:1550-3765 GCA_020431135.1 Myxococcales bacterium
TTCGAGGAGCAGGTCCCGCCGAGCGTCGAGGCCCGCGCCGAGGACGACCCCGACTCGCCGAACGTCCGCTACCTCTTCCCGAAGGTGTGGCTGCGCCGGCTGACGCGCGAGCGGGCCTTCGAGCGCGGCTTCGCGGCGGCGCTGCGGGCCGCCTTCGATCTCCCGCTGGAGGACCTCGAGCGGACGCAGGAGGAGGTCGACCGCGGCGAGCACAGGAGCCGCGGCCGCCGCGTGACGCTGCGCGCAGGCGCGGCCGAGGTCGTCATCGACGAGGAGCCGATCGAGAGCGGCGTCGGCGTCCACGGCGAGAGCGTCCGCGCGAGCTTCCGCGGGCTGCCGCCGGGGCTGAGGATGCGGGGATCGGGCCGCGTCGACATGCGCGGCGGCGGGCACCTGGCCCTCGAAACAGACGCTGAAGATCTCGAGGTCGCGCGCAGGATCAAGCGCGCCGTCCTCGACGCCCTGCCGTGAACCACCGGCCCGGGCCGGCGACCGCGAAGCAATCCGCCTCTCCGAGCGCCCACTTCGCGGTATCTATCTGCTCGGAGCACGCATGGCCTATCTCCTCTACCTCGGCGTCACCCTGCTCATCGCCGGGTTCGACAGCTACTTCAAGGGCGCCCCCTCCTACACCCCCATCAACATCGCCCTCCGCGTCGTCGTGCTGCTCCCGCTGCTCTTCGCGATCGCCCGCGGGACGTCCACGTACGCGCGGCTGCTCCGGCGGACGCTGTGGGTCGTGATGGCGGCGGATGTGCTGCTGCCGCTCTTCTTCCCCGCGGGGATGGGCGCCTTCCTCGTGGTGCACCTGCTCAACGCGCACAACTTCTACCGGCACGTGGAGCTGCGGCGGGACCGCATCGGGAGCCTCGTCGTGCCCGCCGTCTTCGCCTTCGGGCTCGCCATCCTCCTCTACGTCCGCTTCCTCTACCCGACGATGGATCCCCTCTTTCGCGTCCTGGTGGGCGTGTACCTCGTGCCCATCGCGCTGGCGCTGTCGCTGTCGATCACGGGCTGGGCGCAGCGCCGGGCGCGGTGGTCCCTCCTCGCGTCGGCGGGGATGTTCCTGTTCTTCTGCACGGATTTCCAGGTCGCGGTCGAGTTCCTCACAGACACGCGGGTCCCCTACTACGGCCTGAGCAACGCGCTGATCTACTACGGCGGGCTGCTGCTGATGAGCGAGGCGACGGCGCGCCTGCGCTCGTGACGTGCTCGTACAAGCCGCGTCGCTCTCGATGAGTGAGACGCCCGGCCGACAGCGCTCCGGCGCGTCGACTCGGCGACGTCGCCGCTCACCGCAGGGTCGCCCGAGGTCGCCCTCGCGGGTGAATGGGCGGCGCCCCCCGAGCTCCTCGCAGACCTCCGCGCGAGCCTCCGCGGCGAGTGTTTTCTGCGAGGCCGGCTCGCCCAGGCCGCCGGCGAGGGTCCACGACGTCCACCTTGAACACGGAGATTCATGTATCCTCACGGGAATTCGTCGACATGCTCGGCAGCACCGAACTCAGCCCGGAGGACCGCCTCTTCTGGGAGATCGCCGCGCGGTACCCGTCGCGGCCGATGATCTGCACCTTCTACTTCGAGCTGTCGGGGCCGCCTGCGCGGAGCCGCCTCCAGGCCCTCGTCGACGCCGCGTGCGCGGCCCATCCGCGGCTCACGTGGCGTCTCGAGGCCGAACGCGGGCGGCCGCGCTGGCGCTCGCAGGGCGCCCCAGCGGTGATGTGGTCGGTGGACCCTGAGCTGCGCAGCCACGGCGCGCGGTGTGCTTGGCTCGCCGCCCAGAGCGCGTCGCCGTTGCCGGGGAGCGGGCCCTCCTGGTCGCTCGAAGTGCTCAGCGAGCGCCCCGAGAGTGATCCCGGCCGAGGCTCCTTCGGACTCCTCCTCCGCTGGCACCATGCGCTCTCCGACGCCGAAGGCGTCCTCGATCTGCTCGTGGCGATGGCGAAGACGGCTCCTGGGCGCCCGCTCGCGGATCCCTCGTTCACCGCGGGGCACGTCGGCAGCGAGGCTTCGCCGCGGCCCGCTCGCCGCGGCCTCGCTGCGCTTCGCCAGCGGCTCCGCGGCGGCGCGAGGTCATCGAGTCCAGGGGGCGCGCCGAGCGAGGTCTGCTCGCCGACGCTTCGCCTCGACTTCGCCGGCGCAGCGGCGATCGCCGCTGCCGTCGGTGTCACCGTCGAGGACGTTCTCAACGTCCTCTCGGCGCGCGCGATCGCGCGCG
>JAGQIT010000106.1 GCA_020431135.1 Myxococcales bacterium
ATCATCTGCTTGCGCAGCGGGATGACGAAGGCGAGCCCGAGGATGCCGCCGGTGATGCAGGCGAGGACCATCAGCAGCGGCGAGAAGTCGCCGGCGCCCGGGTAGGTGTTGTCGAGGATGAAGAGCGCCGGGACCGAGAACATCATCCCCGCCGACGCGCCGTTGACCGCCGAGGCGATCNNGTCTGGTTGATGTTGTTCTCGACGATGCTGCTGCGCCGGAGTATCCCGCGGAGGATCCCCCAGCCGAGGATCGCCGCGAGCTCGGAGCCCTCGATCGAGAAGCCGAGGATCAGCGCCGCGTAGCCGATCGACACGCAGATCAGCGCGCCGAGGAGGTAGCCGACGATCAGCGCCGTCCAGGTCAGCTCAGGGTAGGCGCCGCGGCGGATCGGGCGGCCGCGGGCGTCGGTCGTCGCGTATGTGCTCTTCGCCACCGTCGGGCATCGTAGGGGAGGGCGCGCGATCGCGAAAGTTCCGAGGGAGAACGCCGGCGAGAAACCGGGCGCACGCGGCCCGCGGGGCCTACTCGAACGCGATCGTCAGCCGCGGCGCGAGGGCCGGGCCGGAGGCCGGGCCGTGGACGATGAGGCTGTCGACCGTGGTGGCGAAGACGCCGAGGAGGAGCGGCTGGCCGGGGACCACCGCGCCAGGCGGCAGCTCGCGGAGGATCACGCCGCCCGGGACGGGCTCGTCGACGGAGCCGATCTCCAGGAGGTCGAGCTTCCCCGGCGGGCCCATCTCGAGGCTGTCCGCCGTGAACTCGCCGACGCTGTAGAGGTCGCCCTCGGGCCCCGCTGCTGCGTCGCTCTGGAGGACGGTGAACGCCAGGGTCACCTTGGTGATGGTCACCCCCGCAAGCTCGGGAGGGACGGCGAAGCGGAGGAACGCGCGGGCCTCCCGGCTCATCGCCGGTCCGAGCTCGAGATCGACCGCGATCGGCGCGTCATCTGCGGTCGCGCCGGCGTCCTCGGCGAACTGCGCGCAGACGCTGGGGCCGGCGTAGGGGGCCATGGCGTTGCTGAGGAGGACGCAGCCGGCGAAGTCGGGGGCGAGCACCAGGGGGCTCGGCGGCAGGGTGTCGCCGGTCGTCGACGTGTCGGAGTCGGTCGCGGTCGTCGTCGTCGTGCTCGTCGCTGTGCCCGTCGTCGGCTCGCTCGTCACCTCGCCGCTGTCGCCGGTCGTCGAGGTCGAGGTCGAGGTCGTCGAGGTCGTCGCGTTCGAGGACGTCCCCGCGGAGTCCGAGCTGGTGGAGGTCGTGGTCGCGTCGGAGGTCGAGCCCGCGGACGACGCGGCGTAGCTCGTCTCGCCGAGCGAGTCGGAGAAGCAGCCCGCGGCGAGGAGGCCGACGAGCGCGAGGGATCGCGCGCTGGGCATCGGCCCCTATCCTACCCGGTTTGTCTGCGTTTCGGAGGCGCGTGCTCGCGCGCCCGGCCCGTGGCTCGGGGCGCTACGGGTGCTCGATGGTGAGGCTCGGGGCCAGTGAGACGTCCGCAGGGCTCCCCCGGTAGAGAACGCCGTCGTCGCTGATCGCCCGCAGGCCGAGGTAGAGCGGCTCGCCCGGCTTCACCGCGTCGCTGGGCACCAGCCACGTGCCGGCCCCGTCGGGCGCGAGGAGCTCGATGTTCACGGCGAGGAGGTCGAGCAGCCCGGGGGCGGCCGTCGTCAGGCTCTGGTTCGAGAAGGCCTCGGCGAGGTGGAGCTCGCCCGCCGGCCCGCCCGCGCTCGGGTTGTCGGCGACGTGGATCGTCAGGGTGACGGTCGCGGCCTCGGGATCGACCTCGGCGGGGATCTCGAAGCGGAGGAAGATCCGCGCCTCGCGGTTGAGCGAGTAGTTGGTCGTCGCGTCGATCGTCAGGACGCCCGTCACCTGCGTGGCGTTGGTGGTGGTCGCCGCGTTCGTGCACTCGAGCGGCCCGCCGTAGGGGGCGCCGTTGCTGGCGAGGAAGGCGCAGGCGGCGAGCTCGGGGTGGACGACGACGGTCTCGAGCGGCGGGCCGGTGGTGGCGGTCGTCGAGCCAGAGGTGGTCGTCGTACCGGTCGTCGAGTCGGTGGAGGTCGTCGTCGGCTCGACGCCGGTGGTCGAGGTCGAGGCGTCGCCGGTCGAGGTCGAGGCGTCG
>JAGQIT010001243.1 GCA_020431135.1 Myxococcales bacterium
TCCTCCTCTTCCTCCTCTTCCTCCTCGGCGACCTCCTCCTCGAGCTCGTCCTCCTCCTCCTCGGCGCACTCCTCCGCTTCGGCGGCCGGCGGGTTGCGCAGGGCGTCGACGCAGCCGAGGCAGATCCCCCAGAGGTAGTGGCCCGTGGCGACGGCGCCGCGGACGACGAGCTCGCCGCCGCGGACGAGGTGGCGGGTGGAGAGCGGCGTCGAGGCGATCAGGCCGACGGTCAGGATCGCCACCGTCACCAGGTAGGTGCCGACGACGTCGAAGAGGCCGATGCAGATCTCTCCGATGATCTCGCCCGTGAGTCCGCCCGCGGTGTAGCCGCCGAGCCGGTACTCGGGGAAGGCGATATGGAGGAGAACGCAGCCAGAGAGGGTCGCTGCGGCGAAGCCGAGGGACTCGCCGATCTCGAGCTCGACCTCGCGCCCGAGGAGGGCCTTGAGCCCGAGGCCGGCGACCCCGAGGGCGAGGAGGTAGGCGGCCATGCCGAGGACCGCGTAGAGCGCGGTCGCCAGGAGCTGACCTACGGGGCCCATGAGGAGGCCGTCGCCGGCCTGGAAGGAGATCAGGCCGCCGATCAGGAGGACGCTGAGTGCGAGGAGCGCGACCCCGAGAAATTCCCCCCAGGGGCGCGCGCTCGCCCCTTCCTGATCCCGGGCGGCGCGCGGAGCTTTCTGGCTGCGGGCTCTGGCCATTGGATGCGGTCTTTTGAACGTTGTTCAGGCGGTATTTCCGCCCGTCCGCCATCCTACGCAGGAGCGCTGAAAAGTAAAAAATTCCGCCGGGATGCGGTACGCTCCGCGCCATGCGACGCGCTCTCTTCGCCGTGTTGACCTGCGCCCTCCTCCTCCCTGGGTGCAAGAAGGACGAACTCGAGAAGGCCCTGGAGGAGGCCAACGCGAAGCTCGAGGCGACGCAGCGCGACCTCGACGCCGAGCGCAACAAGAACCGCGAGCTCAAGAACGAGAACGACCAGCTCAAGCAGAAGATCGCCGAGCTCGATCAGGAGATTAAGGTGCTCGAGGGTCAGCTCGACGACCTCGCCAAGGAGGCCGGGATGACCAAGGCGGAGCTCGAGGAGCTGCGCAAGGAGAAGGCCAAGCGGCTCGCCGAGCTCCAGGTCTACCGCGACCTCTTCGCCTCGCTGAAGAAGCTCGTCGACGCCGGCACCATCCAGGTCGAGTTCCGCAAGGGCATGCTGGTGGTCAAGCTGTCGAGCGCGATCCTCTTCGACTCGGGCAAGACCTCGCTCAAGGACGAGGGTCAGGCGGCGCTCGCCGAGCTCGCCGGCGCCCTGCGCCAGGTCGCCGGCCGCGACTTCCTGGTCTCCGGCCACACGGACAACGTCCCGATCAAGACCGCGCGCTTCAAGAGCAACTGGGAGCTGAGCACCGCCCGCGCCGTCGAGGTCGTGAAGTTCATGATCGAGTCGGGCATGGACCCGAGCCACATCGGCGCCGCCGGCTTCGGCGAGAACGACCCCGTCGCCGACAACAGCACCGACGAGGGCCGGGCGCAGAACCGGCGCATCGAGGTGGTCCTCCTGCCGAAGCTCGGCAACATCCCGGGCCTCAAGGAGATGCTGATGGGCGGCAAGAAGTCGTAGGCCGACTTCTCCGCTCCACTGAGGAGGCCGGCGCCCAGCGTCGGCCTTCTTCGTTGTGGGGTCTCCTCGCCGCGAGGCTCGGCGGTGTCAGACGTCGCCTTGAGCGGTCGTCGAGAGCTGCGGAGTCGCGGCCCTAGCTCGCCTGCGCGAGGCCTCGCTTGGCCCCGAGCGTCGCGCCCCAGAAGCGCTGGAGGCGGCGCCGCAGCCCGTCCCAGCGGCCCTCGCGGACGTCGCGATCGAGGCGCTTGGCGAAGCCGAGGGCGAGGCGGTTGGCCGCCTCGTAGCGGCCCTGGAGCGCCGGGCTGAGGTCGCGGGCGAGGGTGAAGCGGTAGAAGAGGCGGTCGACGAGCGCGTCGTAGTGGGACGCGGCCGCCGGCCGGCGATCGAAGAGGCAGAGCGCGAGCTTGTCGACCTCGGCCTGGGCCTCGAGCTCGAGCGGGCTGACGGGCCGCTCGCGGCGCGCGGCCTCGGCGATGTAGAGGAGATGGCTGAGCCCCTCGATCACCGGCAGCGCGTCGGCGAGGGCGTCGTCGCCGAGCACCTCCTCCGGCGCGCGGGCCTCGAGGCGCTCGAGGAGGGCGCCGTCGAGGGCGAGGGCGACGTCGACGTAGCCGCCGTCCTCGCGGATCAGGACGAGCTCCTGACCCTGCCCCTCGGCGGCCGCGAAGGTGTGGACGTGGGCCGCGGGGTCGACCCCCGAGTCGGCACCGTAGAGCCCCTCGAGGCCGCGATAGAGGGCGCGGAGGATCTCCATGTCGAAAGCTACTGGAGGAGGTCCGAGCCCTCGGCGTCGAGGAGCACGCCGGCGGTGACGAGGCGCGCGGCGTCGCGGGGGTCGCCGTGCCGGCGGTAGCGCTCGTAGAGGCCGAGGAGATCCCGCGGCGCCTCGCCGTCGACGTCGACGACCTCGCCGATGACCTGGCTCACGTCCTCGAAGCTCTCGGCGAGCTCGCCGAAGACCGCGAGCGGCCCGCGTTGCTCGCCGATCCCGCGGTAGGCCGACTCGCCGATCGAGCGGACGTAGCGGACGTTGACCGGCGTGCGATCGAGGCTGCGGGGGACGGCGCCGCTGATGAAGAGGGCCCGATCGCCGACCCTGCGCAGGGCGAAGGCGCGGGCGCTCCCCGTCTGGCCGCTGGCGTGCATGAATTGGAGCGCTAGCGGCGGTGAGCGCCGACCGGCGACGCCGGTGCGGCGGACGAAGTCGGCGAGGAGGTGGACGACGTACGCCTCGATCTCCTCGCTCAGCTCAGTGCCTGCCCGTCCCTGGGCCTCGTGAATCTCCTCATAGAAGAAGGCGGTGAGCGACCCTTGGATCTCCAGTGATCTGTGTTCCTGAGTCATCGTTGCCCTGCTCGGTGAAGGGGTCGCAGCGCGGCGCTACGCCTGTTTTCAACGCTAGCAGCGAGGCGGCGCCGCTCAAGAAAATATGTGAGCTAACCCATGATACGGGGCGCAGAGCGTGTCGGGAATTTTCCTCCTGTGGGGGTTGACCCGATATCGGCGCGAATTAGACTCGGCCACCGTTAGCACTCGCCCCGAGCGACTGCTAACGCCGAGCGAAATCCGCTGCGATCTCAAAAAGTTAGATCGCGGTGGCAGCGCATCAGACTGTTTTTTGCACGGGCAAGCCCCGGAAACACTCAAGGAAACAGGAGACTCGAAGATGAAGGTTCGTCCCCTGAACGATCGCATTCTGGTCAAGCGACTGGCCGAGGAGACCAAGACGGCCGGTGGCCTGTTCATCCCCGACAGCGCCAAGGAGAAGCCCTCGCGCGGTGAGATCATCGCCGTCGGCAACGGCAAGCTCGACGACAGCGGCAAGCGCGTCCCCCTCGAGGTGAAGGCCGGCGAGAAGATCCTCTTCGGCAAGTACGCCGGGACCGAGATCAAGCTCGAGGGCGAGGAGCACATCATCCTCCGCGAGGACGACGTCCTGGCGGTCATCGAGGGCTAACCCGCGCACCCGCGCGCGCAGCCAAGCATAGAGATCCGGACACGAGGAAGAAGAAACCATGGCAGCCAAAGAGATCCGCTTTGATGAGAGCGCCCGCAGCGCGATTCTGCGCGGCGTCAACCTCCTTGCCGACGCGGTCAAGGTCACCCTGGGGCCCCGCGGCCGCAACGTCGTGATCGAGAAGAGCTGGGGCTCGCCCACGGTCACCAAGGACGGCGT
>JAGQIT010001244.1 GCA_020431135.1 Myxococcales bacterium
ACGTCGGCCTCGACAATCCGGTCGGGCTGACGTTCGGACCGAATGGCGACCTGTTCGTCGCGAGCGCCGAGACCGCCGAGGTCCTGCGCTACGACGGAATCAGCGGCGCCTTCGTCGGCGTGGCGACGATCGGCGGCGGCCCGCCGGGGACGTCGCCCGTCGCCGCGCTGTCGCTGGTCTCGGCGCCCGTCGGGACGCAGCCGCCGAGCGCCCAGGCGACGGCGAGCCGCCGCGCTCCTCGGATGCCGCGCATCAGATCTTCGCCACCGTGTAGGGGGGCAGGCCGGTGCCGAGCGGCGAGCTCGTCAGCTCGAGCGGCGGGTCCTGGGCGAGGTCCCAGACCCGCATGCCGCTCGCCGCCGGGTTGGCGTCGCCGACCCAGAGCTGATCGCCGACGCGCTCGAGGGTGTTGTCGTTGGTCACCAGGCCGCTGATGATCTTCTCGGGCGCGCTCGGGTTCTCGTCGTCGAGGCTCAGGCGCCAGACCGCCGAGGCCGGCCACACGCCGTCGGTGGCGATCAGGTAGGCGACGCCGCCGGCGGCGTCGGTGACGAAGCCCTGCGGGGCGAAGCCGGCGACGCCGACCGCCTCGAGATCGGCGGCGTCGACCGCCCACGAGCGCGTCATCGTCGGCACATGGATCCGCTCGATGCCGCTGGTGAGAACGAGGATCGTCTCGCCGCTCGGGTCGCCGGGATCGGCCCGGAGCTGCCGCGGCCAGGCGCCGGCGAGCTCGAGGCCCTGGAGGCCCTCGGTGTCGGGATCGAGGTCGATGGCGGCCTCCGTCGCGGTGTCGACGGCGATGAGGTAGCTCGAGTCGACGGGGAGGAAGTTGGGATCGAGGCGCTGGACGCCGACGACGACGATCGACCCGCAGGCGATCGCGGCCCCGGCCTCCGGGTTGCCGTCGGCATCGGCGAAGGCGCTGATGTCGACGCTGCCGACCTTCGTCGGGGCGTCGCCGGCGAGGTCGAGGAGCTGGATCTCGGGGGCGCCGAGGAGCGTCAGGACGCCGAGGCCGCTGTTGTCGCCGGCGCCGGCGAAGACGAGCGCCTGCGGGTTGGGCTCGGCGACGCCGTCGACCGTGACGTCGTAGCTCGCGCGGATCGACCAGTCACCGGCGTCGGCGACGTCGATCCGGTTGGTGCCGTAGCGGTGGACGAGGTAGAGGTCGCCGCCGTGGCCGATCGCCACTGTGTCGGTGGTCGCGGTCGCGACGTCGACGTCGACGCTCATGTCCGCGTGGGCGACGCTCACGCCGCCGCTGACGAAGTCGGTGGTGATCACCGCGAGGTCGTCGCCGACGCCCATCGCACCGCAGGCGCCGTCGAGCTCGAGGAGCGCCTCGCCGCCGTCGGAGTCGGAGTCGGAGTCGGAGTCGGAGCTCGACTCGCCGGCGGTGTCGGTCGTGCCGTCCGCGATGATGACGCAGCCGCTCGCCAGGAGCAGCGCGAGGGCAGGGGAGAGGAGTGCGGGGAGGTGGTGCCTAGTCATGGTTGGTTCGCGGTCCTTCGCGGGTGGGGGTCCTTCTAGAGATGGCGATCAGGAGCGGAGCCCGCCCCGGATCGTGTAGAGATCGATGCGCAGGCTCGCCCACAGCGAGCGTCCGGGCAGCGGGTAGCCGATGAAGTCGCTGATCGGCACGGTCAGCGGCGTCGCCCCGCGGACAGGCGGGAGCCACGTCGTCGTCCGGCGATCGAGGAGGTTGCGGACCTCGACGGTGAGGTGGAGGCGATCGGCGACCGTGAGGGCGAAGCCGCAGCCGTGGAGGGTCCGCGGCGGCACCGGCACGCGCTCGGCGGCGTCGAGGAAGGTCCCGGCGATCGACTCGACCGAGTAGCTGATCCGCGGCTCGAGCCCGTAGCCCTTGGCGATGAAGCGGCGGCCGACGCTGGCGCGCGCGAAGAGCTGGTGGAGCGGGCGGCCCGGGAGGCGCTTGCCGGCGGTCGCGGCCTCCGGGCTGTGGTTGGTCGTGGCGAGGAGCGTGTAGCTCGCGTCGGTGACGATGAGGCGCTCCCAGAGCTCGGCGTGGAGCCCCGACTCGAGGCCGCGGAGGTGCGCCGCCGCGAGGTTCATCGGCTGGATCACCGGCCCGGTCTGGACCCACTGGATGAGGTTCTCGGCGCTCGTCCAGAAGCCGGCCGCGTGCGCCCGAAGGCGTCCGCGCGGGCCGCCCGTGTCGACGACGAAGCCGC
>JAGQIT010000107.1 GCA_020431135.1 Myxococcales bacterium
CTCGAGATCGGCACCGGCTCCGGCTATCAGGCGGCGGTGCTCGATCAGCTCGGCGCCGAGGTCTACTCGATCGAGATCATCGAGCCCCTCGCCGAGTCGGCGCGCGCCCGCCTGCGCGAGCTCGGCTACGCCAGGGTCCGCGTGCGCGCCGGCGACGGCTACCGCGGCTGGCCCGAGCGCGCGCCCTTCGAGGCGATCGTCCTGACCGCGGCGCCGCCCGTGGTTCCAGAGCCGCTCCTCGATCAGCTCGCCGTCGGCGGCCGCCTCGTCGCCCCGGTCGGCACCATCGTCCAGTCGCTCCTCGTGATCACGCGGACGAGGAGCGGCTTCAAGCGCCGCGAGGAGGGCCTCGTCCGCTTCGTGCCGATGACCGGCGAGGCCCAGCGACCCTGAGGCGCGCCGCCTCGAGAACGAGCGACGCGCCCGCCGTCGAGGCGCGCGCGTCGACGGTCGCTCGTCGCTTCGCGTCCGTCGGAGAGACGCGGCCTCGCGCCGCTGCGACGGCCTCCTAGACCGTCGGCCGCTCGCCCGGCGCGTGCGACGGGCGACCGCGGGCGAGCTTTCGCTGGAGGCTGCGGCGGTGCATCCCGAGGCGCCGCGCGGCCTCGGAGATGTTGCCCTGGCAGTCCGTGAGCACCTGCTGGAGATGCTCCCACTCGAGCTCGTCGAGCGGCTTGGGCGTGGTCGGCTCCGGGAGCTCGATCAGCGACGACGCCTCGCGCGAGAAGGAGGCGAGCACCTCATCGACGTCGGCGGGCTTGGTCAGGTAGTAGGTCGCGCCGAGCTTGATCGCCTCGATGGCGGTGGCGATGCTGCCGTAGCCCGTGAGGACGACGATCGCGATGTCCGGGCTCAGGCGCTTGAGCGAGGCGACGACCTCGAGCCCGTTCTTGCCCGGCATGCGGAGGTCGACGACGGCGCGGCTCGGCCGCCAGGCCTGGGCCTCGGCGAGCGCCTCGTCGTGCGTGTGGGCGATCACGGCGGCGTAGCCGCGACGGCGCAGCCCCCCAGCGAGGGCGGCGCAGAAGGCCTTGTCGTCGTCGACCACCAACACCGTCTCCTGGTCATTGCTGGTGGGTGTCTCAGCCATCGCTTGATCCTCCTCACGTCACCTTGCCGCGGCCCTGACGTTACGGCAAGTCGCTGCGGCACGTCGCCGCGGGGTGTGTCAAAGAGCCCCGCTCTGCGCCCGCAGAACGTTGTGTAGCGCATGTTCTGCGCGTCGTCACGGACGAACCGCGCCGCGGCCTTCGATCTGCGCCTTGAGCGGGAAGCGGACGCGGACCGTCGTCCCCGCCCCGGGCTTCGAGCTCAGCTCGATAGAGCCGCCGAGCTGGCGCAGATGCGCCCGCGCGAGGTAGAGGCCGAGTCCCATCCCCTGCCCCTCCGCGCGCGTCGAGAAGAAGGGATCGAAGGCGGCCGTCGCCGCGTCGGTGTCCATGCCGGCGCCGTCGTCGTGGACGAAGACCTCCACATGATCGCCGACGCGATCGAAGTGGATGCGGACGCCGCTGCTGCCCTCGCGCCGCCGGCAGGCCTCGGCCGCGTTGGCGACGAGCTCGCGGAGGATCTGGCCGAGCACCTCGCGGGGCTGCCCGCAGACGACGTCGGGATCGTGGAAGGCCTCGGTCATCAGGACGGTCACTGAGATCTCGCCGACGCTCCCCTGGATCTCCTGCGGCAGCTCCTTGAGCGGCCAGGCCGCGAGCTCGCGGCCGAGGGTCGGCACGCGCAGCTCGGGCGACGCCATCTGCTGGATGATGTGCTTGCAGCGATCGACCTCGGACTTGATCGTCGCGATCGACTCCTGGCGCTCCTCCTCGTCCATGTAGCCGAGGTCGCCGACGAGCATGCGGATCGTCCCGAGCGGCGAGCCGAGCTCATGGGCGGCGCCGGCGGCCAGGGTGCCCATCGCCGCGAGGTGGCGGTCCTGGGTCGCCTCGTCGCGCAGGCGCGCGAGCTCGTTGCGGGCGCGCGCGAGGGAGATGGCGATGCGGTGGACGAAGTAGGTGATCAGCGCGCCCGAGACGGCGAAGGCGACCCACATCCCGCGCAGGTGAGCCTCGAGATCGTGGGCGGCGTGGTGGGCGTGCTCGGTCGCCGGCGAGAAGAAGAAGAGGCTGGCGAACATCGCCAAGCAGTAGGCCGAGACCGCCCAGGTCCACCGCGGCGACACCTGCGTCGCCAGCGTGATCGGCACGAAGTAGACGGTCGTGAACGAGTTCATCGGCCCGCCCGAGAGGGCGAGGAGAACGGTCAGCGCGGTCGCGTCGAGGATCAGGTGGAGGCCGGCGAGGGTCGGCGTCACCCGGCCGCGGCGCAGGAGCCAGCGCTGCGTCGCAACGTTGAGGAGCGCGAGGATCACCAGCACCGCCGCCGTCCCCTTGGGCTCCGGCGGCGGCGGGAACCACGAGGTGATCTGGGCGAAGGCGGCCGGGCTCGCGCGCTGGACGGCCCAGCCGAGGGTGATCAGCGCGATCATCACCCAGCGGGCGGTGACGAAGGTCCGGAGCGCGATCTCCGCGCTTCGCTGGGCGTCGGCCACGACGCCAATGTGCCACGGATCGCCGCCGCCGCGGCCGTCACGACGCACCGCGGACGTGGGTCGCCATGCCGCACCCGCAGACGAGCGACGAAGGGTCGCGGCGGCTCAGCCCGACGAGCTGCTGTCGCTGTCGGCGCCCGTCGTGCTGCTGTGCCCGTGCGCGAGCTGGCAGGTGCCGAGGGCCATGTGGAAGTCGCAGACGAGATCGCCCGAGCAGTCCCCGTCGTAGTTGCAGGGCTTGCCGAGATCGTCGCTGGAGCCGTCGTCGCCGCCGTCGCACGCCCCGATCCCCGCGCTGAGGAAGAGGCCGAAGGTCAGGGCTGCAAGGCGTCGCACCCCCCTACGCTAGTCCGCCGCGGGCCCGACGGGAGCGATGCGACAATCGGTCGCAAGCGCGCGCCCCCCCAATGGCAGCGCTGGCGAGGCCCGCCGGGGATCGGCTACGAGCGGGAGACCGCCGCGTCGCGGCGTCGAGACGAAGCCTTGAACACCCCGGGATCCCCGACGCCGCGAAGCAGGCGACCACCAGGTGGCGGAGCCATCGTCGGCCGAGGTCGCGCCGACGATGCGCAGGTCTCGCCGGCGCCGCGAGCCTCGGCGGGGCGCTCGAGGCCGACGAGGGCACGCGACTGCGGTGCGCGCACGCGCGGCGCTCCCCCCCCGCTCGGGCTCGGCGACACATCGCCTGGCCTCAAGGACATCCTCGGTCAAGCCCAGCTCGCCCGGCGCGGCGACACAACGTCTGGCCTCAAGGACAGCCACGCCCAAGCCCGGCTCGGCGGCGAATCGTCTGGCCTCGAGGACAGCCACGCCCAGGGAGCGGAGGCGACGTCCCCATGGCCGACGCGGCGCACGGGCGGCCGTCTGCGCCGCCTCAGCGCCGCGCTCCTCGTCGCGGCCGGGCTCGGCGGCTGCCTCTCGGCCTACGCGCCTGCGGTCGTCGCCCGCGGACCGCACGAGGACGTGGCGGCGAGCGACGGCGGCCAGAGCTGCCTCACCTGCCACGAGCTCGAGTCGTCGATGGCCAAGCGCATGGCGGCGATGGAGCCCGACGAGCTCACGCGGCACATGGAGGCGATGAGCGCCGGCCAGGAGGGCGGCGACCCGCCGCTCGTCCAGGACTGGATGGTCAAGGACCCCCGCGGCTGCCTCGACTGCCACCGCCTGCGGATCCCGCGGGCCACGCGAGGAGCGGACGAGTGAGCCGCCTGCGCGCCGGCCTCGCGGCCGTCGCCGTCGCCCTCACCGTCGGCAATATGCACCGCGCGGCCATGGCCCACCACGTCCCCGGACACGGCGCGTCGGAGGGCGTGCGCAGCATCAACAGCCTCGGC
>JAGQIT010001245.1 GCA_020431135.1 Myxococcales bacterium
TCCTCGATCGGCGGGCCGAAGCCGAAGATCACGTAGGCGCGACCGGAGGCCTCGCCGTTGGGCGTCGCGTGGCTCGAGCCGACGGCGAGGTCGAGCACCCTGTCGCCGTTGAAGTCGCCGATCCCGGCGACGCTGACCCCGGCCCGCGCGTCGTCGCCCTCGCCGTCCATCGCGAAGCCGCC
Source organism: Myxococcales bacterium (assembly GCA_020431135.1). Taxonomy (GTDB): domain Bacteria; phylum Myxococcota_A; class Polyangia; order Nannocystales; family Nannocystaceae; genus JADJRG01. The sequence continues at coordinate 183 of JAGQIT010001245.1, forward strand.
GATCCCCTGGACGACGTCCGTGAGCTCGATGACCCCGCCGTTGCTGCGCCCGAAGACGACGTAGACCCGACCCGAGGACGGGCGCCCGCCGATGTCGGCGTAGGGCGCGGCGAGGATCAGGTCGCCGATGCCGTCGCCGTCGAGGTCGCCGGTGCCGCTGACGCTGAGCCCAGAGAGCCCGTAGATCTGCGGCTCGCCGCGGATCAGGAGGCCGCCGCCGTTGGCGATCCGGACCGCGAGATCGACCGTCCCCGCGTCCTTGCCCCCGCCGAAGACCACGTAGGTCTCGCCCTCGCGGAAGGTCTTGCCGATCTTCGCCTCCGGGGCCCCGATCGCGAGGTCGTCGACGCCGTCGCCGTTGACGTCGCCGACGCCGGCGACCGTGTGCCCGAGCATCCGCGCCCGGCCGTCCGCGACCTCGAAGAGCACGTCCGGCGCGTCGGTCTGGTTGCCGCCGTAGACCAGGTAGGCGTGGCCGCCGTAGTCGGCGTCGGCGACCGTCGCGAAGGGGGCGCCGACGAGAACGTCGTCGCGGCCGTCGCCGTCGACGTCGCCGGCGATCGCCACGGCGGCGCCGGTCCACTCGTACGCGGAGAGGCCCGTGAGGGCGAAGCCGCCGGCCCCGCCCGCGACGTCGGCGAGGTCGACCGCGCCGCCGCCGCTCTTGCCGTAGACCACCCAGGCGCGCCCGCGGTCGAGGTCGAGGTCGGCGTAGTTCGGGGCGCCGAGGACGATGTCGTCGAGGCCGTCGCCGTTGACGTCGCCGCCGCCGCCGACGGCGTAGCCGGAGCGCGAGTCCCAGGTCGTCCCGTTGATCACGAAGCCGCCGTCGCCGGCCTCGATCGCCCCGAGGTTGAGGGTCGCCTCGAAGTTGCCGCGCCCGAAGACGACGTAGCAGCGGCCGGTGTCGGTGCCGCTGAGGTCGACCCGCGGCGCGCAGACGACGAAGTCGCCGAGGCCGTCGCCGTTGACGTCGCCGGCGCCCGAGGCCGCCGTCGACAGGCGGTCCTCGTCCTTCTTGCCGTTGATCACGAAGCCGTCGACGCCGGAGGCGAGCGAGGTCGAGTCGAGCTTCGTCGCGTCCTCGTGGCCGAGGACGACGTAGGCGCGGCCGTTGTTGATCAGCGCCTGGTTGACCATCGGCGAGCCGAGGAGCACGTCGTCGCGCCCGTCGCCGTTGATGTCGCCGAGGCCGGCGACGGCGAGCCCGAGCATGTCGCCGAGGCCGCGGCCGTCGAGGGCGACTCCGCGGTTGCTCCCGGGGACCCCCTCGAGCTCGAGGGTCACCGGCAAGACCATGATGTTGACGGTGCCGGTGCTCTCGCCGAGGGTCGGGTCGACGATCGTGTAGGTGAAGCTGTCGTGGCCCCAGAAGCCGTCGAGCGGCGCGTAGGAGAACGAGCCGTCCTCCTGGACGACGACCGTGCCGAGCTTCGACGAGATCGCCCGGTACGAGTCGACCGGCAGGCTCGGGTTGCCGTCGTTGATCAGGACGCCGGCGTCGGCCTCGATCACCAGCGGCTGGCCCTCGGCGACCGTGTAGTAGTCGTCGGCGGCGACCCCCGGATCGGGCTCGGGCGGGCCGTCGTCGCCGCAGGCCCCGAGGAGGAGCGCGCCGATCCCGATCCTGGCCGAGAGGCCAGACCACGTCCAAGGTCGCAGTGTGCTACGCGCCATCGTCGTCGAGCCCGCGGTCAGTCGCCGCAGAGGGTGAGGTTCGAGGTCAACCACGCCTCTTGGCACAGCCAGTTGAAGTTGTCGAGGTAGCGCTGGTAGATCGCCGCGTCGTCGCGGATGACGACGACGTTCTCGGCCATCGCGCAGTCGCTGTAGGTCACCGGGTTGCCGAAGTTCAGCGGCCCGGTGAAGACGACCTTGTGCTTGTCCGCGCCGCCGCCGACGAGCGGCCCGTCGACGAGGATGTACTTCGAGTGGCTCGACGACTTCGCCCAGCGGACGAGCCCCTGCGCGGCCATCTTCTCCCAGACCGCCTGCGTGGTCTCGCAGTAGCCGTAGGTGTTGACGTCGTCGAGCGGGTCGAGGGAGCAGCGCCGCCACTCCTCCTCGTGGGTGAACTGGAGCTCGTGGTGGGCGATGATCCGGACGTCGGCGCCGGCGTCGCTGAGCGACAGGAGCTTGTCGAGGATCGTCTTGCCGCGGCCGCCGTAGCCCCATGTCGCCATGACGACGCGGACCTTGGTCTCGGAGGTGACGATCACCGAGTTGAGGAGGTCGAGCACCGGGTCCGTCGAGCCGTCCGGGAGCGGCAGGAAGTAGACCTTGAGGCCGCCGGCGACGTCCTCGTAGACGTGCTTGAACTTCGGCAGGGTCTGCGCCTTGCCCGAGGCCATCCACAGCGCCTGCCAGTAGCGCAGGAAGGCGAGGTAGATCCCGCGGTCCTCGGCGAAGAGGAGCATGTCGTTGGGGCGGTCGCGGTCGCGGTAGCGCCAGTTGCAGCTCATGTTGGCGACGACCCACTTGGGCTGGCTCTCGGCGCCGCGCAGCTGCGAGAAGCACAGGAACTTGTTGTGGTTGATGTTGCGGCACAGCTCCTGCGAGCCCGGCCAGTGGCGGATGTTGCCGCGGTAGAGCTTGTCGAGCTCCGGGATCACGTCGGCGTCCGCCAACATCTGGTACCACTCGATCTTGTCCTCCGGATCGTCGGGATCCGGGGTCCAGAGCATCGGCGCGACGAACTTGAGGTCGCAGCCGCGAGCGACCGCGTTCTTCATCGCGTTGAGGATCCCGTCGTACTGCACCTGGCTGTTGGCGACGTCCCAGCCCGAGACCGTCATCCGCACCTGGCAGCCCTCCTCCGCCTGGTTGAGGAGGCCGATCACCTGATCGATCAGGAAGGAGTCCGGTGACACGAGCTTGCCGCTCGAATTCCAGTCCGGATGGTTGAAGAGCGCCAGACGATCAGCCATGGGTCGACGGGAGGACGGTGAATATAGGGTCTATCACGAGCTTCGCGGAGGGCCGTCGAAAGGGCGCCCAGCGGTGCGGAAAAGATTGCCGGCGCGCCTTCGCTCCTGGGCCTCTGCGCGGTGCTGGGGGGCGCTCACAGGTCCTCCGCGGGCCGGCGGCGGACGCCGTTCCTCAGCGCGAGGACATCTCCGAGGAGGGCGGGCTCGACACGACCACCAGGCCGCGCGCGCGGGCCATCCCCTGGAGTGAGCGCCCCGACGCGTCGACGAGGTCGGTCTCGGCGCCCGCGGCGACGAGGCGATCGGCGGCCGCCTGATGACCGTCCCAGACCGCGGCGAAGAGCGGCGTCCAGCCGA
>JAGQIT010001246.1 GCA_020431135.1 Myxococcales bacterium
GAGGTCGATGTCGATGTCGATGTCGACGGGGGCAGCGGCGGACTGGCGCCGCACCGGCGCCTGCGCGTAGGGATCGCGGCCGCGGGCCTGGAGCCCCGCGTCGCGGGTGTAGGCCCCCTGGGCCTGGTTCTGCGGCGCGCTCGGGGGGCGCGCGTGCGAGTGCTGCGGCGCGGAGATCTGGTTGAGCGGGTTGTAGGCCTGCGGCCGCGGCTGCGGCTGCGGCTGCGGCTGCGGCTGGCGGCGGCCGTAGAGTTGGTTGAGCGGGTTCGCGTAGTTCGTCTGCGGCGCCTGCGGAGCGTAGGCCTGCGGCACCCGCCCGCGCACTTGGTTGAGCGGGTTGGCGAGGGGCGACGGCGACGGCGACGGCGTCGCGTGGGCCCCCGGGTACGGGTACGGGCTCGGCGACGGCGTCGCCACGTGCGGGTTGTAGGCCATCGGCCGCGGCGTCGGCGTCGCCGCGGCCGTCGACGACGACATCGGCCCCGACGGCGTGTACACGGCGACCATCTGCGACAGCGCCGGCATGTAGAAGAGCGACGGCGGCTGACCCGTCTCTTCCATCAGCTCGGCGATCACGTCCTGGACGATCGCCTGCATGACCGCGGCGCTCGGCCAGCGATCCTCGCGCTTGAACGCCAGGGCGCGATCGACGACGTCGATGACCCGCGGGTGGAGGTGCGGGGCGAGCTCGCCGAGCGATCGCGCCTGGTCCTTCGCCGCCCGGATCAGGCGCTCCATCACCGAGCCGTCCATGCCATGGACGGTCTCGCCGGTCAGCGCCTTGAACATCGTCGCCGCGACCGCCCAGAGGTCCGCGCGCCCGTCCATCGCGTCGTTGTTCGCCCGCGCCGCCTCCGGCGAGACGTAGGCGACCGTACCGAAGACGATCTCGGCGCTGTGCACCCCGGCGACCGCCGGCAGCTCGCGGACGCGGGCGAGGCCGAAGTCGAGGAGCTTCACGATCCCGCTCCGCGTCAACATGATGTTCGCGGGCTTGATGTCGCGGTGGATGATGTCCTTGGCGTGGGCCGCCGCGAGGACGTCGAGGAGCTGATCGCCGATGCTGAGGACGTCGAGCGGCGCCAGGACCTTCTCGCGGGCGAGGCAGCTCTCGAGCGACTCGCCGTCGAGGAGCTCCATCACCAGGTAGACCTCGCCGTCCTCGGTGAAGTCGTCGTCGATGACGGTGACCGAGCCGGGGTGGCCGACGTGGTTGGCTGCGTACCCCTCGCGCAGGAACCGGGTCCGCGCCTGGACGTCCGAGACGTACTTCGGGTGCAGGACCTTGATGGCCGAACGCGTACCGTTACGGTGGGTCGCCTCGTAGACAGCAGCCATGCCGCCGACGTCGATGAGGCGATCCAGGTGGTACTTGCCGCGCAGGACCTTCCCCACGCGCTCTCTCGCAAGTAGCGTCAGATCCATCGCCCTAACCCGACCTCGGCGCCTCTCCCCGCTTGCCTCCCTGCATAAAGCAGCCCAGCCCGACTATCCTGGACGTAGCGCCCAGCGATCGCCAGAGAAATCTTCGAGCGCACGCCTCGCGCAGACGAGCGCGGCGGGGCGCCTCGCGGCGATCGCTCGCGCCGCCACAGACGCCCGCGCCGCCGTCGATCCGCGGGCCGAAAGTCCATGACGAGTCAACGAAGTCGCCGCCCGGTCGGCGACCCCATGGGCGAGGTCGCGCCGCCGCGGCCGCCGCGACGGCGCAGAGCGGCGCGCATCAGAACAGTGTGTGACGCGCCCTCGTTCGACGCAGAGATCGACCCCTTGTCGGTCGCATTCGCCCCGTGGCATATCGATGGGCGCATTCGCTCGACACGGAGGTCTTCGCATGCCAACCACCAAGTCAACGCTCCTCGCCCTCAGTCTGATGGTCGCCGCGTCTGCCTGTGGCGACGGTGATGACACCAAGACTCGAAACAGCATCGCCAAGGCCTTCGAGAACGCCGACCCCGAGGCCGCCGCCAAGCAGGCGACCCACGACATGAAGCGCCTCAAAGAGCGCACCGCGGCGAAGGCGGAGCAGGCCGTCCGCGACGCCATCGACGCCGTCGCGATCGTCCCCGAAGGCGGCGACATCCCGACTGATCTCGAGGGTGCCTGCGGCGCGATGCGCCAGGCTCACGACGACTTCGTCCAGCGGCGGCTCGCGGGCAAGCCCGACGAGCTCGAGAAGTGGAACGTGTTCAAGCCGATGGACCTCGACAAGGCGGCCGAAGAGTGCGTCGCGCGCAAGAACGTCGACGTCGCGCGCTGCCAGGCCCACGCGCTCGCCAACGCCTCGCCGCGCGAGATCACCAAGAGCCGCGTGAGCGAGATCCTCGCCCGCTGCATCGACAAGTTCGGCAACCAGCTCGGCGCGCGCCCCTCGGGCTCGCCCGATCGCCCCTCCTAGGTCGCGGCCCAGATCACGGCCCAGCCCCGCGTAGTCCCCCCTCTGTGGAGGCGCACGGCGCGTTGATGCGAGCGCGGCCCGGCCGTGAGACTATCCCCTGGCGTGGCCAACGACGATCCCAAGCAGCCGTGGAACATCCCGTCGCTCGTCGGCGGGTCCCAGCCGAAGCCCGAGCCCGAGCCCGAGCCCGAGCCCGAGGCCAAGCCGGCAACGCCCTCTTGGCAGGTCCCCGCGGGCTTCCAAGCGCCCCGCCCCGTCGCCTCGCCGTCGAGCGCGCCGAAGGGGACGCTGATCGGCGTCGTCCCGCAGAGCGCGTTCGGCCGCCCGGGCAACCCGCTCAACCAACCGCCGCAGAGCCCGCTCAACCAGCCTCCTCGCGGGCCCTTCGGGCAGGCGCAGCAGAACCCCCTCAACCGCCTGCCGCAGAGCCCGCTCAACCAACCGCCGC
>JAGQIT010001247.1 GCA_020431135.1 Myxococcales bacterium
GATCGAGGTCTAGCGACCCCACCGAGCGCTCTGCATCGGCCGCATTCGCGCGGGTTTTGCGTCCAGGCGGCGAATCCGGGCGACAGCGAGCGCTGCGCGGCGCCGGCTTGAGTGTCGCGGCCCCGCGGGTGAGCATTCAAGGAGCGACGGCTCGCCGCCGACGCGGGGGGGCGCGGCCGTGGCCGACGACCAGACGACGAGCGCAGCGACAGCCGAGCCGACGGCGACCGAGACGACGACGACGACCGAGGCCAAGAGCGGGGCCGCGACGATGACCCGCTTCGGCACCTTCACGGGGGTCTTCACGCCGACGCTGCTGACGATCCTCGGCGTCATCATGTACGTCCGCATCGGCTGGGTCGTCGGCAACGCCGGCCTCGCCGGGGCGCTGCTGATCCTCGGCCTCGGGATCCTGATCACGATGTGCACGGGGCTGTCGCTGTCGTCGATCGCCACCAACACGCGGATCGGCCCGGGCGGCCCCTACGCGATCATGAACAAGTCGCTCGGCCTCGAGGTCGGCGGCTCGATCGGCATCCCGCTCTACCTCACCCGGCCGCTCGGCGTGGCGATGTACATCTTCGGCTTCCGCGAGGGCGTGATGTGGATCCTCCCCGGGCTGTCGCCGCTCGCGGTCGACCTCGGGATCTTCGCGCTCCTCTTCGGCATCGCCTACAAGAGCGCCGACCTGGCCTTTAAGACGCAGTACGCGATCATGGTCGCGATCGTCCTGTCGCTCGTGTCGATCTTCGCGAGCCCGGCGCCCTTCGTCGAGGAGACGCCGATCCAGTGGTGGGGCACCTACCCGGGCGAGCCCGAGACGGGCTTCCGCGGCTCGTCGTTCTGGATGGTCTTCGCGGTCTTCTTCCCGGCGACGACCGGCATCCTCGCCGGCGCCAACATGAGCGGCGACCTCAAGGATCCGCGGCGGGCGATCCCGCAGGGGACGATCTGGGCGATCGCGATCTCGACGGTCATCTACTTCGCGATCGCCGTGTGGGCGGCGAACACCGGCTCGCTCGAGGAGCTCGCCGGCAACTACAACCACGTCATCGACAACTCGCTCTTCCCGCCGCTGGTCCTCGCCGGCCTCCTCGGCGCGACCGCGTCGTCGGCCCTCGCCGGCCTCGTCGGCGGCCCGCGGATCCTGATGGCGATGGGCCAGAACGGGATCATCCCCTACAGCAAGGAGATGGCGAAGATCGAGGGCGGCGAGCCGCGCAACGCCCTCGCCCTCACCGGCATCCTCACCCTCGCCGCGATCATGCTCCGCGACCTCAACGCGATCGCGCCGCTGGTGACGATGTTCTTCCTCATCACCTACTGCATGATCAACGTCGTCGTCCTCGTCGAGGGCAGCCTCGGCCTGGTCTCGTACCGGCCGACGCTCAAGGTGCCGCTGCTCGTCCCGGCCTTCGGGCTCACCGGCTGCCTGTTCTCGATGTTCATCATCAACCCGACCTTCAGCCTGATCTCGGTCGGGGTCGTGATCGCCCTCTACTTCTTCATCCAGCGCAAGACCCGGGGCAAGGTGCTGGCCAAGGAGGACGTGCGCAGCAGCATCTTCGTCGCCTTCGCCGAGTGGGCGGCGGCGAAGATCACCCCCGAGGACGCCAACAACGTCCGCGCCTGGAAGCCGCACGTCCTCGTCCCCGTCGAGGACATCGAGATCCTCCGCGGCAACTACCCGACCCTCCTCGACCTCGCGCAGCCGGAGGGGACGATCAAGCTCCTCGGGATCGCCTCCGAGCAGCCGGCGTCGGCCCTCGCCCCGCGCCTCGAGCGGGTCGGCCGGGCGATGCGCGAGCAGGGGGTGCTGGCGTCGTGGTCGATGGTCCGCCTGCGCGATCGCAAGACCGCCGTCGTCGTCGGCCTCGAGGCGCTGCAGGGCGCGTTCTTCCGCCCGAACCTCCTCTTCCTCCGCCTCCCCGAGGCCGGCGAGGTGCGCGAGGACGCCTGCGACGTCATGCGCGCGGCGCTCGCCAACCGCGTCGGCGTCGTTCTCTTCGGCGCCCACCCGACGGCGAACCTCGGGCGCCGCCGCGACATCCACCTGTGGGTCCGCCCGGGCCGCGACAGCTGGGAGGCCAACGACGCCTTCGGCTCCGGCAACCTCAACCTGATCCTCCTCCTCGGCTACCGCCTGTGGCGCCTCTGGGGCGGGCGCCTGACCCTGATCACGGTGATCCGCGACGGCGAGGAGGCAGGCCCGGCCCGCGCCTTCCTCGACGAGCTCTGCGACCTCGCGCGCTTCCCCTCCAGGGTCGAGCGCCGGGTGATCGAGGGCGACCTGGCGACGGCGCTCGAGTCCCTGCCGGCGCCCGACCTCTCGGTCTTCGGCCTCCAGCGCGACACGCCGGATCTCAACTGGGCCGAGCGGACGATCCACGACTCGCGGTCGAGCTGCCTCTTCGTCCTCGACTCCGGGCGCGAGTCGGCGCG
>JAGQIT010001248.1 GCA_020431135.1 Myxococcales bacterium
ATCCGCTGCGGCCGCGCCTGCTCAGCCGCCGCTCCGCCCCCCTCCGCGCGCGCGGGCGGGACCGCGGCGTCCGCAGGCATCGTCGCCTCAAGGCTGCTCCGGCCGCCCTGCTCCACCGTCCATCACCGCCACGCCGTCGTTTCAGGCTATCACGCGGGCGCTCCAGGCCCTCCGCCGCCCGCCCTCGGTGCAGTGATTTCGCGGTCCACTCGGCGGGCGTCTGCAAGCCGGCGAGATGGACGTCGGGTCGCCGCGGGTGTCCTCACCGCACTGGCAGCGCGACCGATGTCGGCGAAGAACGGACACGCGGACCCTCGCCAAAGGCGGCTGCCTCGCGGCCTGCCCGGGCCTTCGGCGTGTGCTCGCGCTCGGCGCTCCTCACTGACGCACACGCGGGCGTCAGGCGCCCTGCTCCGCGAGCCAGGCCTCGATCTCCGCCCGCGCCTCGGAGTAGTTCGGCGCGAGTCCAGCGAGACGCGAGCTGGCGCGCCGACCGGCGGCGATCGCCTCGTCGCGCTCGCCCCCCGCCGCCCGCAGGCGGGCGCGGACGAAGTCCACGCGCGCCCGATCGGCCTCGCCGAGCTCGCGGCTCGCCTCGAGGATCGGCTCGGCGCGCGTGAACCTCTCGCGCGCCGCGTCGACGTCGCCCGCCCGCAGATCGAGGTCGCTCAGCGACATCAGGATCACGCCGACGTGGGCGTGCTCAGGGCCGAGGTTCTCCTCGAGGGTCCGCAGCGCCTTGCCGCTCGCCTCTCGGGCCCCCGCCTCGTCGCCCGCGCGCCCGCGCGCCTCGCCGACGACGAGGTTCGCGTAGCCGGCGAAGATGTGCTCGTCGCCGATCCCCGCCCCCTCGAGGATCCGCAGCGCCCGCTCCCCCTCGGCGCGCGCGCGCTCGGGGTCGCCGAGCTCGACGTGCGTCGAGCCGAGGTTGACGAGCGTGAGGGCGACGAGCGGGTGGTCGCCGCCGAGGAGGCGCTCCTGGAGCTCGAGCGCCGTCGAGAATTCGCGGAGCGCCGCCTGCAGATCGCCCTCGCCGAGGAGCGCCGTGCCGAGGCTGTTGCGGGTCATCGCCACGTCGGGGTGGACCTCGCCGAGCTCGCTGACGAGGGCGTCGATCGCCGCGTGGTGCGCGACCTTCGCCTCGGCGCGGCGGCCGAGGTAGTTGAGGATCACGCCGCGGTTGTTGGCGATCGACGCGAGATCGTGCGAGCTAACGCCGACGCGCGCGGCGAGCTCCGCCGCCTGGTCGTAGCTCGCCAGCGCCGCCTCGTACTCCGACGCCTGGCTGCGCAGCGCCCCGAGGTAGTTGAGGTGCTGCATCCGCAGGTCGTCGTCGTCGACCTGGTCGATGAGGCCGCCTGCGACCTTGATCCAGCGCTCGGCGACCTTGCGATCCGAGCGGTAGTAGCCGTAGTGGTAGACGAGGAAGTTGGCGATCTCCGCGGCGTCGTGATCGGCGTCCGTGGCTAGCGCGTGCTCGAGGCCGTCGAGGTAGGCCGCCTCGGCGCCCGGGAGGTCACCGAGATCGGCGGCGATCCGGCCCTCGAGGCTGCGGATCTGGGCGAGGAGCCTGCGGCTGCCGGTCGCCTCGGCGGCGGCGCTCAGCGGCTCGAGGCGCTCCTGCGCCTCCTTGTAGCGCCCGGCGTTGGCGGCCGCGCGGACGCGGGCGAGCTTGCGGACGATCGCCTCCTTGCGCTCGCGGGTCGCCGCCGACGGCCCGTCGAGGCGGATCCGCGCGAGGTAGCCGAGATCGGCGCAGCGCTGGGGCGCGGGGAGCAGGCGCAGGAGATCGTGGACGCGCTCGACGACGCCAGCGTCAGCGTCCTTGATCGTGTCGATGACCGCGAGCCCCGCGTCGAGGTGGCGGCTCAGGCAGAGCTCGCGCAGCTCGAGGAGCTCGGGCGTCAGCTCGCCGCGCAGGTGCGC
>JAGQIT010001249.1 GCA_020431135.1 Myxococcales bacterium
TGGACGCTCGTCGCCCGCTTCGCCAACGCCGACGCCGCCAACTGGATGACGCCCTCGGGCGCCTGGTGGTACACGCAGACCGACGCCGCCGGGACGCCGACGAGCCGCAGCGAGAACGCCGACGCCTACTCGCCGGCGTTCCACCAGGTGGTCGCCGACGAGATGAAGCTCTCGCGGACCGACAACGCCGACGACGCCCACCTGCTGATGACCAACGGGACCTGCCTCAACGGCAAGACCTTCCGCGAGCACATCACCAGCTTCGGCGACTTCCAGAACTCCGCAGTCTGGGCCAGCGACGAGGTCCTCGGCACCTGCGTCGCCTCCCTCAGCAACAACTGGAACGCGACCAACGGCTTCGCCCAGGGGCAGTGCTCGAGCAACATCGGCGCGCCGAACTCGATCTCGTTCTGGTCCGACTGGAGCGCGGGCGACGGCGCGGTGATGATGATCGGCGGCGGCGGCAACAACTGCAGCCGCGCCGACCACGGGATCGGCGTCACGGAGGCGAACAACGCGAGCTTCCAGGACGGCATCGGCAAGGACGACTTCGGCAACAACGGCCAGAACTACACCGACAGCTACGCGATCAACCTCTTCGTCCGCTAGCGCGCATCGACGGGCCTGACGCCCCTGAGGGCGGAGCTCGACGCCGACGCGGCGCCGGGCTCCGCCCGCTTCGACGCCGCCGCGCGCCCAGAACGAGCGTTCGCCGATCCTCCGGGCGTTCGCTACACTCGCGGCCGGTCGTCGGCGTGAGCAGCAGCGAGACACTCGACTTCGGAGAGACGCTCCTCGGCGGCCGAGGATCGGCGGCCCCGCCCGGCAACGGGGGCGGCCTGCGTCCGGGCGAGCGGGTCGGCCGCTACGTCGTCCTCTCGCGCCTCGGCGCCGGCGGCATGGGGGTCGTCTACGCGGCCCACGATCCCGAGCTCGATCGCAAGGTCGCGCTCAAGCTCGTCCGCGTCGGCGCCAGCGGCTCGGAGGAGCGCCAGCGGCTCCTCCGCGAGGCCCAGGCGATGGCGAGGCTCGCCCACCCGAACGTCGTCGCGATCTTCGACGTCGGCGAGCGCGCCGGCGAGGTCTTCCTGGCGATGGAGCTCGTCGACGGCGAGACGCTGCGCGCCTGGATCGAGCGCGGGCCCCCGCGCAGCGCGGTCCTCGACGCGCTGATCGACGCCGGTCGCGGCCTCGCGGCGGCCCACGCCAAGGGGCTCGTCCACCGCGACTTTAAGCCGGACAACGTGATGATCGACGGCGACGGCCGGGTGCGGGTGATGGACTTCGGCCTCGCCCGCGAGGTCGAGCGCGCGCCGGCCCGCGCCGACGAGGAGGCCGCCGCGGCGACGACCTCGGCCCTCGGCGCCGATCTGACGCTCACCGGCGCCCTCCTCGGGACCCCGGCCTACATGGCGCCGGAGGTCTTCGCGGGCGCGGCGGCCGACGCCCGCGCCGACGTCTTCGCCTTCGCGGTCGTCCTCTGGGAGGCGCTCTACGGCGAG
>JAGQIT010001250.1:0-1471 GCA_020431135.1 Myxococcales bacterium
GCGAGAAGGGCTGCGGCGGCGAGAACGCGGCCGCGGACGCGGGCGCCGACGAGGCCGACGCGGGCGCCGACGCCGACGCCGAGGCGAGCAGCGCGTCGAGCGAGGTCGCGGCCGACGCCGCGGAGGCCGACGCCAGCGCCGAGTCGAGCTCGGAGTCGATGGCCAAGGCCGACGCGCCCAAGCCGGTCAAGACCAAGACCGCCAAGAAGAAGACGACCAAGAAGAAGAGCGTCGAGGCGGCCTGCGGCGAGGGCACCTGCGGCTAGATCGCCGGCCCTGCGCCGCTTGAGGGGCCGCCGTCCGTCGGGCTGCGGCCCCTCCTCGTTGGTTCGACGCTCGCGTAGGTCGCGGCATCGGACGGCCGCGGCGGCGCGCGAGGCTGTGTCGACTTTCGCCGCCGGCTGCTAGGATCGCGCGATGGACATCAAGACCATCTCGGCCGCCCTCGCGGTCCTCGGATCGGGCCTCTCCCTCAACGCCTGCACCTCGCAGTCGGACGCGACCGAGGTCAAACCTGCGGCCGACGCCAAGGCGGATGACAAGGCCGACGCCAAGGCGGATGACAAGGCCGACGCCAAGGCGGACGACAAGGCCGAGGACAAGGGCGCGAAGGCCGAGATGAAGTGCGCCGAAGGTGCCTGCGCCGAGGGTGCCTGCGGCGGCAAGGCCAAGGCGGGCGACGGCGACAAGGCCGAGATGAAGTGCGGCGAGGGCAAGTGCGGCGCCGAAGGCAAGTGCGGCGCCGAGGCGTCAGCCGACGCGGACAAGCCCGCCGCCGATGAGAAGCCCGCCGAGGGCTAGCGGCCCGTGGACGGCGACAAGACGACCCCTCGCAGCAGGCAGCGGCCCCGCGCGGCTACGCCTGCCGGCGTCGTACCTGCTCGATCGGCCAGCACGCCGAGGTGCGGATGAGCGCCGCGGAGCCGACCGGCGTCGGCCTCGGCCTGCGCTGGGCGTTCATCGACGAGGTCGCCGCGGGCGAGGCCCCGGCGGCGATCCGCTTCTTCGAGGTCTCGCCCGAGAACTACATCCGCCGCGGCGGCCGCTTCCCCAGCGCCCTCGAAACAATCGCCGCCGACTACCCGATCCTGAGCCACGGGCTGATGCTCGGGATCGGCGGCGAGGAGGCGCTGGAGCCCAGCTACGTCCGCGACCTCCGCGGCTTCCTCGACGCCCTCGGGGCCGCCCGCCACAGCGATCACCTGTGCTGGACGGTCGCCGACGGCCGCTGTCTCCAGGACCTCCTGCCGCTGCCGGTCGACCGCGCGATCGTCCCCGCGGTGGTCGACCGGATCCGCCGCGTCCAGGACCTCCTCGGCCGCCCCTTTGCGGTCGAGAACATCAGCTACTACGGCGCCCCCGGGTGGTCTCCGGGGGACTGCGCGGCGATGGGGATGGCCGAGCGCGACCTCCTCGTCGAGCTCCTCGAGCGGGCGCAGTGCGGCCTCCTCCTCGACGTCAACAACGTCCT
>JAGQIT010001250.1:1532-4928 GCA_020431135.1 Myxococcales bacterium
GTCCAGCTCCACGTCGCCGGCGGCGAGCGGATCGCCCGCTTCGACGACCTCGTGATCGACACCCACGGGACCAGCGTCAGCGCCGAGGTCGAGGCGCTGATGGCCTGGGTGATCGAGCGGACGGGGCCGCTGCCGGTGATCTACGAGCGCGACAACAACATCCCGCCGCTCGCCGAGCTCGGCGCCGAGGTCGAGCGCCTGCAGGCGGCCTACGACGCGGCGCTCGCCCGCAGGCGTGACGCGGCCGAGGCCGCGAGGGCTCCCCGCGGCGCGGCGCCGATCCGCGACATCGGCCCCCTCGCGGCGATCCAACAGCGCTTCGCTCAGCGCGTCCTCGACCTCCCCGCGGCGCCCCCGGACGCGTCCGCCGACGTGCCCAGCGACGCCCCCTCCCCCGCCGAGCGCGCCCTCACGGCGATGGGCGAGCGCCGCGTCGGCGTCTACCGCGGGCTCATCCGCGGGTCGATCCACCGCCTCCTCGACAACCTCCTGCCGCGGACCCTCGCCCGCCTCGACGACGCCGGCGAGCTGTGGATCGACCGCTGGCTCGCCGACGCCGGGCCGCGCTCACGGATCCTCCGCGAGCTCGTCGACGAGTGGGTCGCCTGGGTCGTCCCGCGCTGGCGCGAGGATCCGGAGGTCCCGAGCTACCTCGCCGACCTCGCGCGTCACGAGGCCGTCGAGCTCGCCGTCGACGCCGCGCCGCCGCCCGCCGACCCGCCGGGGATGAGCGCCGCCTTCGACCTCGAGGCCCGCCTCGTCTTCGACCCGAGCGCCCGCCTCGAGCGCTACGAGCACGCCATCCACCTCCTGCCCGCCGCCGTCGCCGACCGCACGACGCCGGCCGCCGAGGCGACGGCGCTGCTGATCTACCGCGACGCCGAGCACGACGTCCGCTTCCTCCACCTCACGGCGCTCGCCGCCGCGATCGTCGAGGCGCTGCTCGGCGGCGTGCGCGTCCGCGCGGCGCTGCTCCGCGGATCGGCGGCGGCCGGCCTCGCCCTCGACGACGACGTCCTCGCGCGGATGAGCCGGCTCCTCGCGGATCTCGCCGCGCGCGGGATCCTCCGCGGCAGCGTCGCCGCGAGCTGAGGTCGCCCTGGGCGACATGCTCGATCGAACAGGTCCGCGGAGGCTCAGCCCTCGCCGTCGCCGCCCTCGGTCTCGCCGCCCGTCGTCGCCCCCTCGGCCACGGCCTCGATCGCCCGCCCCTCCTCCGAAAGGCCAAGCACCTGCTCGAGCGCCGGGCAGCGCGGGGCGCTGACGTCCTCCTGGGTCTTGTGCAGCTGCTCGAGGCTGAAGCCGAGCGGCTTACCGGTGAGCTGCTGCATCTTCGCCCGGCGCAGGTGCGTCGGCCGCGACCCTGTCGGGCTCTTGGCGACCATCTCGGCGAGCTCGCACCAGCCCTTGAGATCGTTGCGCTTCGCCGCCTTGACGGCCTCCGCGAGGCCGGGGCAGCTCCACTCCTTGCCGGTCTCGTCGGCGAAGGACTTGGCGATCCGCTCAGAGACCTCGTCGGTCGACGCCGAGCGCAGCCCCTCGTGGACCAGCGTCCCCCACGTCGAGGTCGGCGTCCAGGTCTTGGTCAGGTGGACCGCGAGGCTCTTCGAGTCGACCTCGCTCGCCGGGATCTTGCCCGCGGCGATGCACAGCTGATCGGCGTCGGCGGCGACCGGCTCGACCATCAGGCGCTCGAGCGCCGGGCACTGCCAGGCGGTGCTCGCCTTGCTGCTGATCAGCTTGCGGAAGACGCCGTAGCTCGCGATCTCGCCGTCGCGGATCATCTGCTGGCGGATCTCCTTGCCCTGCTTCGACTCCGGCTCCCAGCCCTCGAAGAGCTCGAGGAGCCGCTTCGTCGCCGGCTCGTCACGCCGCTCGGAGAGGGCGTTCGCTCGCTTGCACAGATCGTCGAGATCCGACGACGAGCACCCCGCGATCGCCAACGCCCCCACCACCACCAGCCAGCGTGCCATCGTCTGATCATAGCCCAAGCTGGTCCGCGGCGTGAGCGTCCGGGCCGCGGCGAAGGGCGCCAGCGCTCGCGCCTATGAGGCCGCGTCCGCGCCCCTGAGGTCGGTGTGCACGCGCACCTCGCCCCGAGGTGCTCCGACAGCGCGCCGCGGAGCGACCCGCAGGAGCGCGGGCAAGCGCAGTCCAGGCGTCCTACACGCCGATCTTCGGGCAGATGTCCGCCATCACGCAGTCGTCGCACTTCGGCGCGCGGGCGGTGCAGGTGTAGCGGCCGTGGAGGACCATCGCCGGGCCGAAGAAGGTCCACTCCGACTCGGGGATGATCGCCATCAGATCGCGCTCGATCCGCTCGGGCTTCTTCGTCTCGCGGGTCAGGCCCATCCGCGGGGCGACGCGCTGGACGTGGGTGTCGACGATGATCCCCGAGGGCATGTCGAAGGCGGTGTTGAGGACGACGTTGGCGCTCTTTCGGGCGATCCCCGGCAGGGACACCAGCTCCTCCATCGTCTCCGGGACCGCGCCGCCGAAGCGCGCGACGACCGCCTGGCAGACCTCCTGGACCTTCTTCGCCTTCTGGCGGAAGAAGCCGGTGGGCTTGAGCGCCTCCTCGAGCTCGCCGCGATCGGCGTCGGCGAAGGCGGCCGCGTCCGGGTAGGTGACGAAGAGCGTCTTGGTCACCCGGTTGACCCGCTCGTCGGTGCACTGCGCCGCGAGGATCGTCGCCACGAGGAGCTGGAGCGGGTTCTCCCAGTCGAGCTCGTAGCGGGCGTTCGGGTGGGTCTCGTGGAGGCGCGAGAGGAGCACGTCGATGTCCGGGGCGTCAGCCGAGGCAGCCATCCGCCGATCCTACAACGCCGGTGACTTGCCCGGGGCCCCACTTTCTGCCACCGTCGCGCCCGATGAGCGCTCAGGGACTCCAGCGCTACCAGGTGATGGACGCGCTCGGGCGCGGCGCGCAGGGCCAGACCTTCCGCGGGATCGATCGCGAGACCAACCACGAGGTCGCGATCAAGGTCCTTACCCTCGCCGGCCTCGACAACTGGAAGGCCTTCGACCTCTTCGAGCGCGAGGCCGACGTGCTCGCGGCGCTCGATCACCCCGGGATCCCGCGCTACATCGACCGCTTCGCCAGCGAGGACACCGGCGAGTTCTTCCTCGTCCGCGAGCTCGTCGACGGCGAGTCGCTGCGCCGCCACGTCAGCGAGCGCCGGCCGATGAGCGAGGCGGCGCTCGTCGACATCCTCGACCAGGCCCTGGCGATCCTCAGCTACCTGCACAGCCGCCACCCGCCGGTGATCCACCGCGACATCAAGCCCGGCAACCTGATCCTCCGCGCCGACGGCCGCCTCGTCCTGATCGACTTCGGCGGCGTCCGGGTGTCCCTTGAGCCAGACGGCGGCTCGACGATGATCGGCACCTACGGCT
>JAGQIT010001251.1:0-1873 GCA_020431135.1 Myxococcales bacterium
GTCACCGCCCGAGGCCTCCGTCACGTCGCGGCGCGGCCGCGCGCACGGCCCCTGCGCCGTGTTGAGGCCGACGCACCCGTGCTCGCGGGCCCGCCGCGAGGAGAGCGCGACCGCGTGCCCTGCGACACCTCGCTCCTAGGTACGTAGGACGCTCCGCTCGAAGTTGCCCCCACACCTCGGCAGATGTGGTCGGCGCGAGCGATTCGAAGAGGCGGCGCACGACCGCGACGACGCCCTCCGCTCGCCGGCTAGACTTCGGGCGTGATCGACGAGCGCAGCGAGATCGCCGACGGGACCGCGTCGCCGCCTCCGCGACTGCCTGTCGTTTGGGACATGGAGACCGGGGACCCCGACGACTTCCTCACGCTCCTCCTCCTCTGCGATCACCCGCGGGTCGAGCTCCGCGGCGTGACGATCACCCCCGGGACGCCCGCCCAGGTCGGCCTCGTCCGCCGCGCCCTCGAGTGGTTCGAGCTCACGCAGACGGTGGCGGTCGGCGCCTTCAACCTCGACCACGGCAAGCGCTGCGTCTCGGCCTGGCACGAGCGGGTCTACGGCGCGTTCCCCGAGTCCCGCGACGCCCACCCCGGCCCGCAGCTCCTCCTCGACCTGTGCGGGCCCGAGGTCACGCTCGTCACGGGCGCGCCGCTGAAGAACCTCGGCGCGGCGATCGCCCGCGGCGAGGCCCGCGGCGCGCCGCTCCGCCTCGGCCGCCACGTCGCCCAGGGCGGCTTCGCCGGCGAGGGCGTCGTCCCGACGCAGCTCCAGCTCGCCAAGTTCCGCGGCCTCGAGGTCTGCCCGACCTACAACCTGAACGGCGCGCCGAAGGAGGCGCTCGCGGCCCTCGCCCACCCGGGCATCGACCGCCGCCTCTTCGTCTCGAAGAACGTCTGCCACCGCGTCGTCTACGACGCCGAGCTCCACGCGCGCGTCGCCGCGGCGCGGACCCGCCGACGCTCCCTCGAGCTGATCTGGCGGGGCATGGACGCCTATCTCAAGCGCAAGCCTGAGGGAAAGAAGTTCCACGACCCGCTCGCGGCTTGCTGCGCGATCGACCCGACGATCGGGGTCTGGGCGGAGGTCGAGCTCTTCCGCCGCGGCGGCCGCTGGGGCGCCCGCCCGGCTCCCGGCAGCTCGACGCAGATCATCGTCGACTACGACCGCGAGCGCTTCATCGACCGACTCCTCGGCTGAGTCCGAGGGGCCGCGGGGCCGACGACAGACGACGAACGACAAACGAGAGAGGCGGCCGCGCCCGCGAGCGCGCCGCCTCTGCGTCTTCGTCGTCAGCCCGGCGCCTCAGCGCGGCTGGTAGCAGCCCTCGCGCAGGGTGAGCACCTCGTAGCCGCTGTCGGTGACGAGGATCGTGTGCTCGGCCTGGGCGCTGAGCTTGCCGTCGCGGGTGATCGCGGTCCAGCCGTCGTCGAGGATGTCGCACTCCTGCGTGCCGATGTTGATCATCGGCTCGATCGTGAAGGTCATCCCGGCCTTCATGCGCAGCCCGGTGCCGCGGCGGGCGCGGTGCGAGACCTGCGGGGCCATGTGGAACTCGCGGCCGATGCCGTGGCCGCAGAACGCCTCGACGACGCCGTAGCCGTGCTTGCGCCCGGCGAAGTCGTAGATCGCCGCGCCGATGTCACCGATCCGCTTGCCCGGCGCGACCTCGGCGATGCCGAGCCACAGCGCCTTGCGGGTGACGTCGATCAGGCGCTTGGCCTCGTCGCTCGCCTCGCCGACGACGAACATGTCGGAGCAGTCGCCGAAGTAGCCGTCGAGCGTCGTCGTGATGTCGATGTTGATGATGTCGCCGTCCTTGAGCGCCCGCTCCTCGGGGATCCCGTGGCAGATGACCTCGTTGATCGACGTGCAGATC
>JAGQIT010001251.1:2091-2257 GCA_020431135.1 Myxococcales bacterium
GACCTCCCCAGGGGTGGACTGCGCCAGCGGCGCAAAAAGGTTCGCCGGGCGAGCGGGGGCAAGAATTGTCGCGGGGTGACGCTCGGTCAAGTCCCCCCAGCGCCGGTCGACCCCTGGCCAGGTCACATGGTGGAAGTCGCCGGCGACCCGTGGCAGGCTCCAGCGG
>JAGQIT010000108.1 GCA_020431135.1 Myxococcales bacterium
CCCTCGGCAGCCTCGCCAACCTCCATCTCCACCGCGGCGAGGACAGCGACGCGATCCCCCTGCTGCGGCGTGCGCAGGCGATCTACGAGGAGCAGGGGGCGATCGGCGCGGTCGACCTCGCGTGGATCCTCCGCCTGCGCGGGCGCGCTGAGCTCGGCGCCGGTCGGGCTGAGGCGGCGATACCGGTGCTCGAGCGGGCGATCGCCCTCGATCGGGCGACCCTCGCCGCGGACCCCAGCCAGGCCGACGAACTCGCCAAGGCCGAGGCGCTCCTCGAGGAGGCCCGCGGGACCCTCAGCGGCGCCGCGACCGGGGCCTAGCAGCGAGGGCCCCGCGCTCGCGCGCGCCCTCGGTCGCGGCGGTGCCCCAGGGCCGTCGTTCCAAGAACGAGGACACCACCCGGGGACAGCGCTGCGGCATGATCGGCGGCATGCCCCGCTTTCCATGGCTCGTCGCGGTCAGCGTGGGTCTACTCGTCGGGGCGCTCGGTATGCTGGCCTGTGGGCCATGTGAGCCCCTGGCCTCGACCTTTGACTTCGGCGCGGAGGCCAGCGGGACGGAGGTCGCGCTCAATGACGTCGTCGTCGTCGACAGCGAACGAGCGCTCGCCGTCGGCGCCAAGGGGGTGATCGTAGCGAGAGAACCTGGCGGGGAGTGGTGGTCTCGGCCGAGCGGCACGGGTGAGGAGATCCATAGCATCACGCGCGCGGGGTCTCCTGACGGCGGCGAAGGGCCGCTCGTCGCGGTCGGAGCGGCGGGCACGATCCTCCGCAGTGAAGACTCGGGAGGGACGTGGGCGCCCGCGGGGTCGAGCACGGAGAGAGACCTCCATACGGTCGTGGGACGAGGGGGCGTGCTCGTGGCGGCGGGTGACGGGGTGGTCTTGAGGAGCGACGACGGGGGAGAGACCTGGATCCCCGCATTCATCGAGGGTCCACCGATCGTCGCGCGCGGCTCCTACGCGGTCGAGAGCGGCCGAGAACTCCATGTGATCGTCGTCGGTGACGAGGGAGGCGTGCTCCTCAGCAGGACGAGCGGGCGCGAGTTCGGAGCGCTCGCGACAGGGAGCGCCGCGAACCTCCGCGCGGCAGGGCTCGCCGGGCCGCTCGACTCCTCGCCGCCGCTCTTCTGGGTCGGCGGGCAGGGGGAGGCGCTGCGCATGGCGGACGCCCGCGGCGAGGCGTGGGCGCAGATCGCCCCCGGGGATGGCGACGACCTCGTCGATGCGAGCGCGTGCGGGTGGGCGCTCGACTCGAGCGTGGGGCTTGTGAGCGCCGCTCCCGGAGATGAGTCCTTCGAGAAGGTTGCGCATACTCCCGGTGCTTCGATTCGACTGCGTGCATTTGAAATGTACGGAGAGTGCGAGCGCGGCTGGATCGTCGGTGAAGAGGGGACGATCCTCCGCGTCGACGTGTCGTCAATTCATCAGAGCTGCCCAGAGAGGCTCTAGGCGGCGCGCGGGCGGCAGCTTCGTCTTCGCGTCGGAGGCGTCGACGCGAGGGGGCTCAGGCCTCGTCGTCGGGCGGGCGCAGCGGGTGCTCGTCGTCGACCGCGCGGAGCACCCGGTCGAGGGCGCTGAGGTTGTAGGGCTTGTCGAGGCGGAAGCGGATCCCCGCCGCGCGCAGCTCGTCGTCGCTGAGCCCCGTGTGCCCGGAGACGAGGACGACCGGCAGCTCTGGGGCGAGCGCGGCGAGGCGCTGGGCGACGTCGACGCCGGAGATCGACGGCATGTTGAAGTCGGTGAAGACGACGTCGTAGCGGCCCGGGTCGGCGGCGATCGTCGCCACCGCGGCGAGCGGATCGGTCGACGCCGTGACCTCGTAGCCGAGCTCGAGCAGCAGCGCCTCGCCGACGGTCGCGAGCATCGGGTCGTCGTCGATGAAGAGCACGCGCACGCCGGCGCCGGAGAGCGGGGCGGAGGCCGGCATCGGCGTCTTCGAGGGATCGCCGCACTCGCCCGTGTCCGCGGGGAGGAGGATCGTCACCGTCGTCCCCTCGCCGGGGGCGCTGTCGATCGTCAGCTCGCCGCCGTTCTCGGCGACGATCCCGTGGACGACGCTGAGGCCGAGGCCGGAGCCCCGCCCCGCGGGCTTCGTCGTGAAGAAGGGCTCGAAGGCGCGCTCGAGGGTCTCGGTGTCCATGCCGCAGCCGTCGTCGCGGACGATCAAGCGGGCGCAGCGCGGGCGGACGCCGCGGCTGCGGCCGTCGACGCCGTCGAGGCGGAGGGCGATGACGCCGGTCGCCTCGGCGATCGCGTGGCTCGCGTTGGTCCCGAGGTTCATCAGCACCTGGTGGATCTGGGTGACGTCGACGCAGACGATCGGGCTGTCGTCGGCGATCTCGACCTCGAGGGAGATCCGCGCCGGGAGGATCGCGCGCAGGAGCCTGGCGACCTCCTCGAGGATCGGCGCGAGGCTGGTCAGGGTGCGCTGCGGCGACTGTCGCCGGCTGAACGCGAGGATCTGGCGGACGAGGAGCGTCGCGCGCTCGGCGGCCGCGCTGAGGGCGTCGATGTAGGGCCGCGCCGGGTGCACCGACTCGAGGGCGTGGCGCGACAGCTCGGCGTTGGCGACGATAGCCCCGAGGATGTTGTTGAAGTCGTGGGCGATGCCGCCGGCGAGCGTGCCGAGGGCCTCCATCTTCTGCGCTTGACGGAGCTGGAGCTCGAGCGACGCCCGCTGCTCGGCGGCCCGCACATGCGGTGTCATGTCCCGGAGGGAGATGATGACGCGATCCTCGTCGTCGGCGCGCAGCGGCCCGAGGCTGATGTCGACCGGGATCGCCGTGCCGTCGGCGCGGAGCGTGAAGAAGGGCTTGTCGAGGCTGCCCATCGCCCGCGTCCGGGGGCGCTCGTGGAAGCGCCGGCGGTGGTCGACGTGGCCGCCGCGGAGCTCCGCGGGCACGATGTCCTCGATGTTCTTGCCGATCAGCGCCTCGCGGCTGCGGTCGAAGCCGAGGAGCGCCTCGGCGCGGCGGTTGGCCATGATGATCCTGCCGTCGCGCGCGGCGATCAGGACGGCGTCGGGCGAGAACTCGAAGAGGTTGCGGAACCTCCGCTCCTCGCTCTGCTGCGAGAGCTTGGCGCCGGCGAGGACCGCGAAGAGCCCGAGGAAGGCGCGGACCCGCGGCGGCCGCTGGAGCGGCGTCCGGCTGAGGACGCCGAGAACCCCGAGCCGTCGCCCGCGCGAGTCGACGAGGTGCGCGAGCGCGGCGCCCCGGGCCGCGACGTCGGGGAGGAGGCCCGGGGTGGCGAGCGCCGCCTGGGTCAGGGCGTCGTCGTCGGCCGCGTCGGTCGGCAGCGTCGAGAGGTCGAGGCGCGCGCCCGGGCTCGGGTGGTCGTCGATCCACAGGGCGATCGTCCGCGCCGGGCGGGCGCCCGAGGCGAGGGCGCCGACGAAGCCGACGTCGACCTCGAGGAGGCGAGCGAGCTGGCGGGCGAGCTCGCCGAGGAGGGCGTCGCCGCGGAGGTGGGCGACCTCGGTCGTCAGGAGCTGGAGCGCGTCCTCGGTGAGCTTGCGCTCGGTGACGTCGCGCAGCGTGCTCTGGCTGCCGATGAGGGCGCCCTCCGGGTCGCGCACCGGGACCGTGTCGGCCTCGGCCCAGAACGTGCTGCCGTCGCGTCGACGGGCGCGGTAGGTGAAGGTGTAGGCGCCGACGCTGTCGACCTCCGGCGGCTGACGCAGGCGCGGACGCCACGCCGGGTCGACGAAGTCGACGAAGCGGAGGCCGCTGAGGTCCTCGCCCTCGGCGGCGTGCATCGCCGCGAAGCGGCCGTTGGCGAAGGTGATGCGCCCGGCGGGGTCCTCGACGATGAGCCCCTCGGAGATGTGCTCGACGACGCGGCGCAGGCTGGCCTTGCGTTCGCGCAGCTTGGCCTGGGCGCGGCGCTCGCGGGTGACGTCGCGAAGGGCGAAGAGGCGGCCGACGTCCTCGCCGTCGACGCGTCGGGCACGGACGCGGCGCTCGAAGAGGCGGCCGTCGCGGAGCTCGAGGAGGTCGCTCGCGCCGTCGCTCGCGGGCTCGCGCAGGAGCGCGTCGCCGTCGACGAGCTGG
>JAGQIT010001252.1 GCA_020431135.1 Myxococcales bacterium
CGCGCCCTCGTCCGCGTGCCCGCGCGCGAGACATGGAGGTCGTCGCAGAGCTCGCGCAGCCGCGGGACCGTCAACACCTCGAGGATCGCCTTGGTCCGCGCCACGACGCTGACGCCACCACCGCCACCGACGCAGCGGACAAAGGCGCCCGCCGCTCGCGAGCGCGCCGACCTCCGAGGAGGCCGGCGCGTCTGCGTCGCTCGGCGAGCGGCGCCGCTACTTGAGGTCCAGGGCGAACTCGACCGCCTGGATGATCGTGTACTGGTTCGGGACGCTGGCGAGCTGGCTGTCGGAGGGCGGGGTCTGGATGCCCTCGGAGTGCCAGCGGACGATCCCGGTCTCGTCGAGGATGACGATCGCCGGCGGCTCGCGGAGGTACTGGATGTAGGTCGTCGAGCCCTCCATGCCGACCTCCTTGGCCGCGTTGTACTCGGTCGCGTTGGGGAAGCGGTAGAGCGGCAGCGGCGGCAGCTCCTTGATCCCGTTCGTCGCCTGGAAGTCGCGGAGCGCCGAGTCGTTCCACGGCGCCTGGCGGATGTTCGACGGGAACTGGATCTGCGCGAACATCACGTCGATGCCGCGGGCGTTGAGGTCGGCCTGGGCCTTCTGGAGGACGCCCATGATGTCGGCCGCCTGGGCCTGCTCCTCGCGGGTCGAGATGTCCCAGAAGACGATCAGCCGCTTCTTGCCGACGAGGTCGCGGCCGCTGAGGATGCCGCCGTCCGCGGAGACGAGCATCGTCGACGGGCTCACGTGGCCGAAGTGGGCGCGGCGGGCCCACTCGGGGGCCTTGTCGAGTTCGGCGGCGCCGACCGTCCAGAAGGGCGGCGCGTCCTTAAACGGCGGGAGCTTGTCGCTCGGCTCGGCGACGAGCTCGACCTCCTTGGTCTCCTTGCTGTCGTGCTTGTAGACCTTGAGCTTGACCGCCTCGCCGGTGGCGATCTTGCTGTTGCGCATGTCCTTCGCCGAGGAGACGGCCTCGCCGTTGACCTCGAGGATCAGGTCGCCCTTGGCCAGCTGATCGCAGCCCTTCGAGCACTTGCCCGACTTGTTGATGTAGGCGACGTAGACGCCGCCCTGGGCGAGCTCTTCCGAGGTCACGGCGACCGTCGGCGGCGTGGTCGTGCCCCCGTCACAGGCCGAGATCGAGGCGGCGGTCCCCGCGAGCAGGGAGACGAGACCGAGTGCAGAAAGGAGACGCTTCATCCTGATCCTCCAGAGTCGCCGCGGCGTCCGCCGGGCGACGCGGAGAGTAGGACGCCCGGCGCGACAGCGTCAAACCCTGCGGCCGTGGATCCTCGGCGGAAAGTGCGCCGAGGGCGCACTGCGCCCTAGAAGCGGAACCGGGCGCTGAGCACGAGGGACCAGAAGGTCGGCAGGTCCTTCTTGAGGTCGCTCCCCGCCTGGATCGCCGCGTCGTTGATCAGGAGGATCGGGGCGACGAAGTCGAGATCGGGGTGGCGGATCCCCGAGGCCAACCAGAAGACGTGGTCGTAGGTGAACTCGGCGTTGAGGTTGAGCCAGCGCAGGACGTAGTAGCCGACGCCGGCGCTCAGCGGCAGGCTGACGCCGTGGAACGACAGGCGGAAGTCGCCGCCGAGCGTCTCGTAGTGGTTGCGCCACAGCTGGTAGTGGACGCCGCCGCCGACGTAGGCCGAGAGGCGACCGCGGGGGATGATGTGGATCCGCAGGGTCGGGCCGACGTGGACCGCCGTGCTCTTGATGTCACCGACCGTCAGGCCGTTGAAGTCGACCGGGATCATCGACGCGGGCACGCCCATCTCCTCGGCGATCACGGCGGTCAGCGCGTTGGGGTCGAGGCCGTAGAGGTCGAGGGCGTTGCGCCCAGAGTAGGCCTGCGGCTGGACCCGCCCCCAGGCGCCCTCGAGGCCGACGTCGATGAGACCGAGGATGTTGCGGCCGAAGTAGCCGCCGAGCGCCAGGCCGGGCTTCGAGTTGTGGTTCGCCTCGTCCTTGCAGTGGCGGCGCATGCAGCCGAGGACGCCGATCTTGCCCTCGAGGATCGTCCCCCGGTGCTTGTAGGGCTTGCGCTTCTCCTTCTTGCCGTCGTCGGCGTCGTCATCGTCGGGGTTGCCCTCGGCGTCGTCGCTGTCGCCCTTGATGCGGCGCTTCTTGTCCTTCTTGTCCTTCTTGTCCTTCTTGCCGCTGTTCCCGTTGTTCCCGTCGTCTTCCTCGACGACTGAGCTGGCGAGAAACTGGCGCACGGCCTCCTCGAAGTCCGCGCCGGTAATGCCGGAACGCAGGCCCGTTC
>JAGQIT010001253.1 GCA_020431135.1 Myxococcales bacterium
GAGCTCCTGCGCGAGCGCCTCGTCGAGGCCGGCCTCGACGTCCGCCCGGCCCAGAGCCGCCTCCACCTCCAGGGCTGGCTCATGGAGCGGTGGGCGGCCACCTTCGAAGGCCGCGAGCTCTGCCGCGGCGAGTCGCCGCAGATCATCACGGGGGGCGCCGACGCCCTCGACGCGCCCATGGAGGGGCTCGTCTATCTGCGGCGCGCCGCGGACGCGGTGGACGTCGTCCTCTACCTGCCGACGATCGATCCGCGCGGCGCCCTCGAGCCGCCCTCGACGGCCCGCCGCGCCGACGCGAGGCGCTCCCTCGCCGGGCTGCGCGAGCGCGGGTGGTCGATCGACGACTCGTCCGGCGCCGGCTTCCTCGCCCGCCGCGAAGTCCGTGAAGACGAGGACGTCAGGCCGGGGACCTGGCGGGGGATCGCCGCTGACATCGCCGCGCTCCTCGAGGTCCCGGCGGGTCTCGGTCTGCTCTCGAGCCGCGTCGCTCTGGCCCAGCTCCGCACGCCCGCGTGACGGTGCGCCCAGAGGCCCGCGCCCGGGACTCTCGCGCAGCCGCGAGATGTCGGCCCATCAACGCCGGGCTCACGCCGCCATCGGCGGTCCTCTCGGCCTCGCCGGACCGCCGCTGCGAGTCCTGGCGGAAACGAGAGGGGCGATGGGGACCGCTCGCCAGCGACGGCTCGGACTCGCGGGGCTTCTGATTTCGGGGACGCCGGCCCCTAGAGCCGCCGCAGGTACCAGCCGGTGCGCGGGCTGTCGCTGTCGCAGGGCGTGTAGGCCTGGGTGACGACCGCCTCGTAGGTGAAGCCGGCGAAGCTGAGCTGCTTGAAGTTGGCGAGGCCCGGGGCGACGGTCACCGGGTCGCCGCCGTCGACGGTGAAGGCGATGCTGTGGGTGGTCACCGAGCCGCCGCAGCACCAGGCGTCGGCGGCGTCGCAGGAGCAGTCGCGCGGGTTGACGGCCGACGCCGCGAGGCCGGCCGGCGTGAGGCCGCCGGGCGCCTCCGGGGTGATCGCCGTGGCGATGACGAGCGGCGCCTCCTGATCGACGCGCTTGATCACGAAGCTGCGGCTGCGGCAGACGCCGAGGTCGGTCTTCGTCTCGTGGGCGATCGTCAGGCACATCTCCTCGGGGACCGCGGTCGACGAGCCGAAGTCGAGGTCGTAGGCGAGGTTGGGATCGCACGACGAGCAGGTGTCGTCGGTGCAGCGCTCGACCGTCAGGGTGCCGGCCTTGCGCTTGGCGAAGAACTCGAAGGGGACGTCGCAGGTCCCGTAGGTGTCGGCGTCGGCGGCGATGTTCAGGGCGAAGGGATCCTCGGCCTCGCAGGCGCCCCCCGTCGTCTCGCTCGCCGTCGTCTCGCCGGTCGTCGTGGTCGTCGTGTCGCTCGTCGTCGAGGTCGAGGTCGACGTGTCGGTCGTCGTCGTCGTCTCGCCCTCGCTGGCGCTGGTCTGGCTGTCGTCGCCGCTGCACGCGGCGACGCCGAGGGTGAGGCCGGCGGCTGCGACGAGGGCGGCGACGCGGAGGCTCAGACGGGTGGGGACGAGGGAGCGAGAGCGATCAAAGGCCATGACTGCCGGAAGATACCGCAGGCGCCGGCCGTCGCAGTGATCTGCCTCCTCGCTTCCCTCGACCGCTCCGACCTGCCCCGACCTGCCCCGGCCTGCCCCCGCCGAGGATTGCATCTGGGGCCTGCGCGCCCCACACTGCGGCGGCCGTGCCCACCCACCGCGACTGGCTCGCCGAGCGCCCCTTCACCCTGGCCCTCAGCGCCGGCTTCTTCGGCTTCTTCGCCCACACCGGGCTCCTCGCCGCCCTCGAGGCCGCGGGCCTGCGGCCGCGCCGGGTGATCGGGATCTCGGCCGGGGCCCTCGCCGGCGGGCTCTGGGCGGCGGGCCTCGAGCCCGACGACCTCGCCGACGAGCTGATCCGCCTGCGCCGCAGCGACTTCTGGGACCCGTCGCTGCCCCTCGGCGGCCTCCTCAAGGGCGACAAGTTCGCCGCCAAGCTCGACGACCTCCTCAGCGCCCGCGGGGTCCGCGACTTCGCCGAGTGCCGCGTCCCCTTCGCGGCGATCGTCCACGACGTCCTCCGGCGGCGGCCCGAGGTCGTCGAGGCCGGGCCGCTGGCGCCGGCGATCCAGGCGTCGTGCACCGTGCCGCTGATGTTCCGCCCGCGCCTCGCCCCGGGGGCGCGGCTCCTCCGGCCGATCTGGGTCGACGGCGGCGTCAGCGATCGCTGGGGCCTCGGCGCCCTCGGCGACGGCGAGCGCGTCCTCTTCCACGCGCTCCCCTCGCGGAGCGCCCGCTCGCGCCTCGTCCGCGACCAGCCGCTGCCGACCGCCGGCGCCGACCGCCGGGTGATGGTGATCCCTGGCCTGCCGCGCGTCTCGCCCTTCCGCTTGCCCTACGGCCAGGTCGCCCTCGGCGTCGCCTACGACTACGTCCGCCGCTGGCTCGAGCTGCCGGCGATCGCCTGAGCGGCGCCGTCAGCACGACAGGAACTGCATATACCACCCTGACTTAAAGGTCAGATCGCCTGCGCAGTCCTTGGCGCCGTCGTGGGCCTGGGTGACGTGGAACGAGAAGCTGCAGCCGCGGTACTTCATCGCCAGGCCCTGGATGATCGAGTAGTAGGCCGCGCGGTAGTTCTCGCCGACGTCGTTCGTGATCGCGAGGGCGCCGAAGGAGAGCTCGCCGCCGCAGCACCAGTCGCTCTGCGGCAGGGCGTAGTCCGGGCAGCCCTGGCTCTCGCACGCGCAGGTCGCCCGCTCGGCGGCCTCCTTGACCGTCAGGTCGGTGAGCGACGGCGGCCCGGCCGGTCGGTGGGCGGCGGCGACGATCTTCGGGGCCGCCGTCCCCGGATCGTCGGCCGCGTCCCAGACCGCGAGCGAGCGCGTCCGACACTTGCCGACCTCGGCGTCCCACTCGGTCTCGTGCTCGGCGAAGATGCAGTCGCCGAGGTTGCCGAGGATCGCGCTGTACTCCGGCGGGAGGTCGAGCTCGACCTCGAGGCAGCTGTCGGCGTCGCAGGCGTTGACGTCGACGCAGCGGAAGAAGGTCGGGCTGTTCGGATCGCTGAAGTAGTAGGCGTAGAAGGAGTCGACGTTGTTCGGCGCCGTGCAGTCGGCCATCGTCAGGTTGTCCCGGGCGACGTCGATGAAGAAGGGGCAGTAGATGTCGCCGGGCGGGCACTCGAGGGGATCGCCGGTGGTGGTGGTCGTCGTCGCGTCGGTCGTCGCGTCGGTGGTGGTGGTCGTCGTCTCGCTGGTGGTGGTCGTCGTCATGTCGACGGTCGTCGACGCGGTCGTCGCCTCGCCCGAGCCGCTCTCCGTCTCGAGCCAGCTCGGGTTCCCCTTCGAGCAGCCGCCCAGCGCGGACGCCCCTATCACCACGAGACCAAGACCAAGAGGACCAAGAGGACCAAGACCACTAAACCAAGCGCGCATGGGCGCAATCATAGCCCATCGCGCGTCTGCATCTGGCCTGTCCTCGGTGACAGGGAGGCCCTCGACCTAGCGGCGGACGTGCGCGGGCGACGGGACCTAGGAGGGGTTCTCCGCGAGCTTGGGCGAGCGCAGGTGCGGGCGCGTGCACTCGCGCCGCGGACCGTCTCCCGGCGAGGCCCAAGCAGAACGTCGCTCCGCGAGCTCCGCGACGGGCTGCGCGGGAGGGCGCTCTCGCGTGCCCTCGCCGAGGGAGGCCGCGAGTCGGAGCCGCGCGATGCCTCCGCGCGCAGCGACTCACTCATGTGCGCCAGGGTCCGCGACCGTGGCGTCAACGGCGACGCCGCGGCGCTCGCACGCCCACCTCGCCGCGGCCGCGACCTCGACGTCGTCGTCCGCCGCCGCCCGCCGCAGCGCCCCGGCCTCGGCCTCCGTCGCCGGGCCCTCGCGGTTGCCGAGCGCCAAGAGGGCGTTGCGCCGGAGGTGTCGCCGGGGGATCCGCCGCAGCGCGGTCTTGCGCGCGAGCGCCCGCTGCTGCGACGAGCCGATGTCGGCGATCGCCACGAGGTCGATCGCCCGCCGGCCGCGGGGCGGCAGATCGATCCACGCCGACGCCGGCGCCCGGAGGCGACGATCGGCGCCGGCGTTGTAGGGGCAGACCTCCTGGCAGGCGTCGCAGCCGGCGATCCGCTCGCCGATCTTCGCCGCGAGCGCCTCCGGGATCGGCCCGCGCTCCTCGATCGTCAGGTAGGAGATGCAGCGCCGCGGATCGAGGTCGCCGGGCCCGTCGAAGGCCTGGGTCGGGCAGGCGTCGAGGCAGCGGCGGCAGGCCCCGCAGGCGTCCCAGGGCGCGCCGGCGATCGCCTTCGCCGCCCCGCGGAGGCCCTCGTCCAGCGGCGCGTCGGTGAGGAGCGAGCCCAGGAGCACATAGCTCCCGAGGCCAGGTACGATCAGACAGCCGTGCTTGCCGATGAAGCCGAGGCCGGCGAGGGCGGCCGCCGCCCGCTCGAGGAGCGGCTTGGTGTCGACGCAGACCAGCGCGCTGGCGCCGGGGACGAGCTCGCGCAGGCGCTCGGCGAGCGCGAGGAGGCGGCTGTGGATCACCGTGTGGTAGTCGAGGCTCTGGGCGTAGCGCGCGACCGGCCCGGCCTCGCCGTCGTAGGGGACGCAGGCGATCAGGACGGTGCGGGCGCCCTCCAGGAGGAGGCGCGGGTCGAGGCGGGCGGCCGCCCCCCGCTCGAGGAATTCCATCGAGCCCGCCTTGCCCTCGGCGAGGAAGCGCCGGAGGCCGTCGCGGCTGGCCGAAAAGCCAGGATGATCGAGATCGACCGCGCCGAGGTGGAGGAGCCCGAGCTCGGCCGCGGCCGCCCGCAGGCGCTCGAGGCGATCGACGTCGAGGGGGCGCAGCGGGCCCGCGGCGTTGGGCGGCGGCGTGGTCACGGTCGCGGCTGGAGCTCGAGGCGCTCGAGGAGATCGTAGACCATCCGCGCGGTCGCCCCCCAGAGGGGCGGGTCGTGGATCGCGAACTCGTGGAGGTCGTAGTGCCGCCCCTGCCACTCGGCGCTGCCGCGGTGGGTGTAGCGCCCGGGATCGCTGAGGACCCGCAGGCTCGGCGTCAGCGCGCCCGCCACCTCGCCGCCGACGCTCCAGCGCGGCTCCCAGGGGGCGACGACGCGGGCGACGAAGGGGACGATGAGGAAGCCGCTCGGGGTCGGCACCGCCCCGAGGCGGCCGAGCACCCGGACCAGGCGGCGATCGAGCGCGACCTCCTCCTCGGCCTCGCGGAGCGCGGTGTCGAGGAGGTCGCGGTCGCCGGGCTCCGGCTTGCCGCCGGGGAAGGCGAGCTGACCGGCGTGCTTGCGCAGCGAACCCGAGCGCTCGATGAGGAGGAGGCGCGGCCCCTCGTCGGGCTCGCGCGCCGGCAGGATCGGGGCGAGGACCGCGGCGTAGCGGAGCGGCGCGGGATCCGGGAGGGGATCCGCGACCCTGTCGAGGCGGGCGCCGAGGTCGAGCGGCAGGTCGTAGAGCGAGGCCACCGGCCCGGCGATGATGGCACAGACGGGGCGCGGAAGCCCCTCAATCGTCGTTTCTCGCCGAAGATGACGGCCTCCGCGGGCGCACGCGCGGGGCCCAACGAGGGGCAGGAGCTCGCGCAGCCCGCGGCCCTGCGCTCGACTCGCGCTCGACCCGCGCCGAGGCCCGCCGACCCATGCTCGCCGCGGGGCTCGATGCCCCGCTAGAAGCGCCGGACGTAGACCCGCCCGCCCTTGACCACCAGCGCCGGCGCCTGGAGGGCGCGGATGTCGGCCAGCGGGTCGCCGTCGACGACGAGGATGTCGGCC